>JAQGJF010000343.1 GCA_028290765.1 Tardiphaga sp. | reverse complement strand
CGCTGCTCGGCGCCATCGCCTATTTCATCCTGCCGTTCGATTTCATCCCCGACATGCTGCCGGTGCTCGGCTTCACCGACGACGCGGCGATCCTCGCCACCGCGCTTCGGATAGTGGCGACGCACATCACGCCGGAACACCGCGACGCCGCGCGTGCGGCGCTGAAGCGGGGAATGGATGCAGGAGAGTTAGAGGTCTGATCCACCAGGATTTACGGCCGCGAAGTTACCGCAACGGAAGCGCGCTCCCTCTCCCGTTAGGAGAGGTGACCGGCCTCGCGCGCTCCGATTCCAGATTAGTGCATCAGAATCAATCCACGCGCGCATCACGTCACGGCTTCAAAATCACCTTGCCCATCGCCTGGCGCCCGGCGAGCACTTTCAGCGCATCGGCGGTTTGCGCCAGCGGGAAGGTGCGATCGACATGCGATGAGATCTTGCCCTCGGCGGTCCACTTCACCAGCTTTTCGAGATTGGCGCGGTTCTTTTCCGGATTGAGCCGCGCCCAGGCGCCCCAGAACACGCCGCGGATGTCGCAGCCCTTCAGCAGCGCCAGGTTGAGCGGCATTTTGGGAATGTCGCCGGCGGCAAAACCGATCACCAGAAAGCGGCCCTCCCAGGCGATCGAACGCAGCGCCGCCTCGGCATAGCTGCCGCCGACCGGATCGAAGATGATGTCGGCGCCCTTGCCGCCGGTGAGTTTTCGCAAGCCCTCCTTGAGGTCTTCCTTGGCGTAGTTCAGGCCGAGCTCGGCGCCGTGCTGTTTGGCGAATTCGAGCTTTTCGTCCGACGACGCGCAGGCAATCACCTTCAAGCCCATCAGTTTGCCGAGTTCGCAAGCCGCCAAGCCGGTGCCGCCGGCAGCGCCGAGCACCGCCAGGGTCTCGCCCGGCTTCGGGCTGGCGCGATCTTCCAGCGCATGCAGCGCCGTGCCGTAGATGATGATGATGCCCGCGGCGCGATCGAAATCGAGGTTGTCGGGAATCTTCACGATCGAATTCGCGGGCAGCGCGATCTTTTCGCGCGCGCCATTGTGGCCGCAGGAGGCCACGACGCGGTCGCCGACCTTCAGCTCGGTGACGCCGGCGCCGACGCTTTCAATGATGCCTGCGACTTCCGCCGCCGGCGAAAACGGAAATGGCGGCTTGATCTGGTATTTTCCCTGGATCATCAGCAGGTCGAAGAAATTCAGCGCTGCCGACTTGATGGCGATCACCGCTTGTCCGGGCTCGGCCACCGGATCGGGCACATCGGCCAGAACGAGATCGTCGGGGCCGCAATATTGCGAGCAGAGGATGGCTTTCATCGACACACCTGAGTTTCGGACGGACAATAGCTCTGAACGCTTCTTGCCGGATTTGAAGCCAGGCTACAATCGATTCGAATGTGGACCTCATGGCAAGGAGACGCTCTTGCACCGTCACGCCGCGCGCTCGAAAAGCTGAACACAGGCGTAAAGACAAATACACCTAACTGAACGCCGGGCGCGGCCTTGGGCCCGTCGTAACTGCCTTTCCAAACAAGGATTTCCAAGTTATTGCAGGTAAGATGTGACAGCGGGATTCGGGCCATCTTCGGGTCACAATGATAAGGGATCGAGACGGGGTGATGGCTGTGCGGCGATTATCGATGGCTCTGGCGGCGAGCGTGCTGATGTGCGGGATTTCATCCCTCGCGCAGGCGCAGACGCCCGCGTCAAAAGGCGCCAAATCGGCGCCGGCCAAACCTGTCCCGGCAAAGCCCGAGTCCAAGCCAGCCCCGGCGGCCGCTGCAGCCGTGAGCGGCGGCGCCGAGCCGACCCTGATCGGCCAGTTCGGCACCTGGGGCGCCTATACCGCGACCCCGAACGGCAAGAAGGTCTGCTTCGCGCTGGCCAAGCCGTCCTCGTCGAAAACCAATCCGCCCGGTCGTCCGCGCGATCCGGCCTACGCCTTCGTCTCGACCCGCCCGGCGGAAAAAGTCACCAACGAAGTCTCGATCATGATCGGCTACCAGCTCAAGCCGGGATCGGAGTCCTCGCTCGAAGTCGGCGGCGCCCGTTATGCGATGTACACCCAGGGCGACGGGCTGTGGATCAAGAACGCCGCCGAGGAAGAGCGAATGGTCGATGCGATGCGCAAGGCGCCCGACGTGGTGGTCAAGGGCATGTCGGCCAAGGGTACCGAGACCAGCGATACCTTCTCGTTGAAGGGCCTGGCCCAGGCATTGGACCGGCTGGCGCAGGATTGCCGCCGCTAAGGTCCTCGTTTTCGTTAACAATGCCGTATTTAGCGCCTTTCCAGCTGGTCACGGAAAGCCTATCTGAGGCTGGGATTTCCCTCATATTCGCGATGAGGCAATTCTGACCTCATCCTGAGGAGCTTGCGAAGCAAGCGTCTCGAAGGATGGATACAAGGAACTGACTCGCGGCGATCCACGCGCAACGGCTTCGCCGTTGTCGCGGGAGATGCGCGCAAAAGGCACGCTCCTCAGGATGAGGATCGAGAAGATTTAAGTGAATTAGGTCGACACACCATGGTTTCCATTTCTGCAGGGGCTGATTCAACGATCGACGCTATCAACGCGCCGCTGGAGAAGGTCGCGCTCGAAACCTACGTGCCGCCGGCCAAGCCGTCGCTGGTCGGACTGTCGCGCGGCGAGATCTCCGACAAGCTCGGCGCCATCGGCGTCGCGCCGGCTCAACGCAAGATGCGGGTACAGCAGCTCTGGCACTGGATCTATGTCCGCGGCGTCCAGAGTTTCGAAGAGATGTCGAGCATCTCGAAAGAAATGCGTTCCGAACTGGACAAGCATTTCACGGTGGCGCGGCCGGAGGTTGTCGCCGAACAGATTTCCAACGACGGCACCCGTAAATGGCTGCTGCGGCTGCCGAGCGGCGATTCCGTCGAGAAGGCCCACGAAGTCGAATGCGTCTACATTCCGGAAACCGACCGCGGCACGCTGTGTGTCTCGAGCCAGGTCGGCTGCACGCTGAATTGCTCGTTCTGCCACACCGGCACCCAGCGGCTGGTGCGCAATCTCACCGCCGGTGAAATCGTCGGCC
>JAQGJF010000338.1 GCA_028290765.1 Tardiphaga sp. | reverse complement strand
CATCTCGAGCGTGATCGGTTTCAACCTGCTCGGCGACGGCCTGCGCGCGGCGCTCGACCCGGTGCAGCGCCGATGACCGCCGTGCTCTCGGTCCAGGACCTGCACGTCGCAATCGGAGGGCCAACCGAGACCCCACTCCTGCGCGGCGTCGGCCTCGAGGTCGACGCCGGCGAGGTGAGGGGGCTGGTCGGCGAGTCCGGCGCCGGCAAGTCGATGCTCGGGCGTGCCGTGCTCGGACTGCTGCCGGCGCGCGCGGTTATCAGCGGCGGCAGCATCCGGTTCGAGGGGCGCGATCTGCTGGCAATGCCGGAAGCCGAACGGCGCGGTCTGCTCGGACGCCGCATCGCGCTGATCCCGCAGGATCCGATGACGTCGCTCAATCCGGTGCGGCGCGTCGGCGCGCAGATCGCCGCGGTGCTGCGCCACCATCTCGGCCTGTCGCGGCGTGCGGCGCTTGAACGCGGCGCCGAACTGCTCGCCGAGGTCGCGATCCGCGATCCGGCGCGGGTGCTGACGCTCTATCCGCACGAACTCTCGGGCGGCATGCGGCAGCGCGTGCTGATCGCGATGGCCTTTGCCTGCGATCCCGCTCTGGTGATCGCCGACGAGCCGACCACCGCGCTCGACGTCACCGTGCAGCGCCAGGTGCTGCAACTGATCGAGCGGCTGCGGTTGCGGCACGGCGCCGCCATTCTGTTCGTGACCCATGATCTCGGTGTCGTCGCCAAGATATGCCGCAGCATGACGGTGCTGCATGCCGGACGCGTGCTCGAGGACGGCGCCACCGCCGACATCCTGGCGCGGCCGCGCCACCCCTATACAAGGGCGCTGCTGGCGGCGACGCCGCGCGCCGACCGGCCCGCCGATGCGTTGCGTCCGGTGCCGCCGGCGCTGATCGCCGAACTGTGGGCGGAAGCCCACCGTCTTGACCGGATCGCGCTGGTGACGCCGCCGTCCATCGTGAGCGCGCCATGACGGAAAAAATCCTGCTGCGAGCCGGGAGCCTGAGCTTCGCCTATCCGGAGCGCGCCGCGCCGTTTCGGCGCGCTACGATGCGCGAGGTGGTGAAGCGGGTCGATCTCGCGGTGCCGCGCGGTTCGGTGCTCGGCCTGGTCGGCGAGTCCGGTTCGGGCAAGACCACGCTCGGCCGGCTGCTGGTGCGATTGCTGCGGCCGACAGCCGGCGGAATTCAATTCGACGGCGTCGAAATCGGAAATCTCGACGAAGCCGAGCTGAGGCCGATGCGCGCCCGGTTTCAGATGATTTTTCAGGATCCGCAGTCCTCGCTGAATCCGCGGCTACGGCTCGGCGTCACCCTGACCCGCCCGCTCGAGGCGTTCGGCCGCCTCAAGGGCCGGAGCGACCAGCGCGACCGCGCCGCGGCGCTGCTCGATCTGGTCGGTCTGCCCACGGGTTTCGTCGATCGCTATCCGCATGAGCTGTCCGGCGGCCAGCGGCAGCGCGCCGGGATCGCCCGGGCGCTGGCGCTCGAGCCGGAGCTGATCGTCGCCGACGAGATCGTGTCCGGCCTCGACGTCTCCACCCAGGCCCACATCCTGCTGCTGCTGAAACAGCTGAAGGCCACGCTCGGCCTCACCGTGGTGTTCGTCAGCCATGATCTGTCGGTGATCCGTGTCGTGTGCGACGACGTCGCCATCCTGCAGCAGGGCGAGGTGGTCGAGTCCGGACCGGTTGCCGAGATTTTTGCGCGTCCAAAACATCCCTATACGCGCGAGTTGCTTGCCGCCATCCCGTTGCCGGATGTCGAACCGGGCTGGCTCGACGGAACGCGTGAGACTGCTGCCACCCAGACCCAAGGATCAGCCGCATGAACCAGACCATCAAAAATTCCACCGTTCTCATCACCGGCGCCACCGGGGAGATCGCACAGGCGCTGATCGTCGCGCTGACCGCGCGCGGCGCGAAAAAAATCTACCTCGCCGCCCGCAATATCTCGACGCTGAAGGCATCGGAGCATCTGGTGCCGCTGAAAATGGACGTCACCAGCGACGACGACGTCCAGCAGGCGACGGCTCTTGCCACCGATGTCACGCTCCTGATCAACAACGCCGGCGTCAACCACAACACCGCGTTTCTGCTGGCGCCGGATCTTGCGATCGCGCGCGAGGAGTTCGAGGTCAATTATCTGGCGCCGCTGCGCCTCATCCGCGCCTTCGCGCCGATCCTGATCGCAAACGGTGGCGCGGTGCTCAACATGCTGACGATTCTCGCCCGGGTGAACCTGCCATTCATGGGGTCGTACTGCGCCTCCAAAGCCGCGGCGCTCAGCCTGACCCAGGGCCTGCGCGCCGAACTCGGCCCCAAGGGCGTGCGCGTCGTGGCGGCGATGCCCGGCGCCATCGATACAAAGATGACCGCGGTGCTCAGCATTCCGAAGATGACGACCACCGATGCGACCGCCGAAATCCTCGACGGTTTCGAGGCCGGCGAGGAAGAGATCTATGTCGGCGAGATGGCGCGCGGCCTGGCCGAGGGCCTCGCCAAGGATCCCAAGGGCGTCGAGCGGCAACTCGCCGGGGGATAGGCCGGAAATAAGCTGCCGTATTGTTCACATCATGAATGGAGGGAAGTCGACATGATCAAATCCGCAATCCTGCTCGCGGCACTCGCCGCCGCCACGATCGGCCTTTCGCTGCCGGCATCCGCCGACGCGATTCCCGGCCTGCGCGGTCACGACCATACCGGCATCACCGTGCCGGATGTCAAAGCCGCCACCGCCTTCTTCACCGAGGTGATCGGCTGCGCGCATGCGATGTCGTTCGGCCCGTTCTCGGACGACAAGGGCACGTTCATGCAGGACGTCGTCAATGTGAATCCGCGCGCCGTGATCGACGAGATCAGTATGGTACGCTGCGGCTACGGCTCCAACATCGAGCTGTTCCAGTACCAGGCGCCGGGCCAGGCCAAGGAACTGCCGAAAAACAGCGATATCGGCGGGCATCACATCGCGCTCTATGTCGACGATATCGAAACGGCCGCCGCCTATCTCAAGGCCAAGAACGTCAGGACCCTGCAGGGACCGATCCCGATCACCGAGGGCCCGGCCGCGGGCCAATCGATTCTGTACTTCTTCGCACCCTGGGGCCTGCAGATGGAATTGATCAGCTATCCGAAAGGCATGGCCTATCAGAAGGACGCCAAGTCGGTGTTGTGGATGACGACCGAGCCGGCGAAATAGAGCGGGGCCCGATATCCTGCGACGCCTAACCGCGAAATGGAGGGCCAGGTGTTCTCGGGGTGATTTGGACGGCGTCCTGGCAACGCGCCAGGCGTGCCGCGCGCGGCCCCTGGTCAGTTCGTAAACGCGCATGTGACGGTGGCGTCGGCCGCTTTCGCCTCCGCACAGAAGGCGTTGTAGCTGCTCAACCGATCTTGAAAACTGCTCTGGAAAACCTTGTTTGCCGAGTCGGTCGTCTTGAGCGCCA
>JAQGJF010000322.1 GCA_028290765.1 Tardiphaga sp. | reverse complement strand
TCGTTTCGCGCATTGGCGCGAAGAGCGCGGCAAGGTTGCATCCGGGGTGACGATCGAGCTCGACCCGGGCGCGCGCGCGACGTTCCAGGGCCGCATGTCGGCGCGGCCGGTCGGCGGCGCCGCGCTGGTCGAGATGCAGGCATCGGCCTATCATGTCAGCCGCACCGAGGCCGACATCGCGCGGGTGCCGGGCGATGCCCTGATCCTCTCGGAGCAGATGACGGGCGGCGGCGCCTTGATTGCCGGCGGCCGTGAGTTCATCGTGACGCCAGGCACGATCGCCACCTGTTATTCCGATCTGCCCTACGTCAATGTTCCGGCCAGGCAGCCGGGCTTTGAATGCCGCATGATCGCGATCCCGCTGAAATCCCATCGCGCGCTGCTGAACCCGCGCGACGATCTCTGGCTTCGTCCACTCGATGTCGCGCCGGGACTGCCGGCGATGCTGGCGGCCTATTTCCACGCTTTCGTGCGCGAGGCGCCGCATCTCTCCGGCGTCGCCGCCGACCATGCCGTCGCGACGCTGGTGCAATTGACCCTGATGGCGCGCGGGTCGTCCTCGGCCAAGGAGGAATCCGGGCGCGCCGCGTTCCGGGAAGGCCTGCTGCAGCGGGTGCGGGATGTCGTCGCCATCAATCTCGATCGCGCCGATCTGTCGGCGCCACAGGTGGCGGCCGCGCTCGGCATTTCCGAGCGCCAGCTGCACCGGCTGTTCGAGCCGACCGGCATGACTTTCGCCCGCCACGTTCTCGCCTGCCGGCTGGAACGGGCGCGTCTCGTCCTCAAGCAGTATCCTGCACTGAGTGTCGCCGACGTCGCGAAGCGCTGCGGTTTCGACGGCGTCTCCACCTTCTACCGGGTTTTCCGCAAGGCCTACGGCCTGTCGCCGACGGACCTGCGGCAGGGCACCGGTGTGTGAAGGCGCAACGGCTAGAGCATGATCCCGAAAAGTGGACACCGGTTTTCGGACAAGATCATGCTCAAACAATAAATTAGAGCGGGATGACGATTCGAAGATAAGTCATCCCGCTCTAAGGCTAAGACGCCATGGCCGCGGCGGCGCGAAGCCGCTTCGTCACCAGAATGCGGAACGCGACATATTGCACGGCAAAGGCCATGACCTTGGCGCCGATCGCCACCACCGAGACATAGAAGGCCCACAGGGCCATATCGCCGGTCATCGCCACCGCGATGGTGCCGGCGCCGAGCGCGAACATCAGCGCGGCCCAGGCATAGCCGGCGATGGTGACGTATTCGGGAATGGTCTCGATCACGATCGGCGGCAGATAGCGCAGCATCCAGCCGCGCTTGAGCATGATCGCACCGACGGCGAAATGCGCGATGCTCGGCTTGGCCAGCACGAAGCGCGGATCGCTGGTGATGAGCGTGGCGCTGCCGAGCACGATCACCAGCGCCAGGCTGGCATAGGTCATGAAGCTGAGTGGCTGTCCCTTGACGCGGGCGTAGATCAGCTGGGCAATGGAGCCGGCGATGGCGACGCAGGTCGCCAGCACCACGTCGCCGGTGGCCAGATAAAGCACCAGGAAGACGATGGTGGAAAAGAAGTCGCTGGCTAGTCTCGCGAACACTTCCTTCATCGTCGCGGTCCTTTGCGGTTGGGCCGGTCAGGACTTCGTCACAGCCGCGGCCGGCGGCCCGTACTTCGCCCGCCGGTATTGAGGATACCATTTGGTAAAATACACCGCGCAATTGCGGGCGGCAAATGCAATGCCGAGACCGATCCAGAGCGGCAGGTTCGGTACATAGATCATCAGGATATCGGCGACCAGCATCAGCACGATGGCGCCGGTCCAGGCCCAGGTGATGATGTAATTCGCCCGCATGAAGCCGGGCAGCAGCGTGACCGCGTGATCGACGTTTTCGCGGGCATATTGCAGCGTGAAGGGGAGGCGGATCGCGATCGACAGCAGCGCGATGGCCAGGAAGCCGACGTCGACGGCGAGGCGAACGGCGACGCCGCTCCAGTTGCCGTCGACCAGCGTGATGTAGCCGCCGAGCGCGCTGAACACGATGACCGCGCCTGCCATGAACAGCTTGAGCGAGCCGCCGCGGATCAAATCATAGGCGACGATGCCGAGGCAGAGCCCGGCGGTGACGAACAGGCTCACGGCTGCCGTCGTCGTCAGCATCAACAGCCCGAAGGCGCCGAACGGGGCAAGGATCAGGAAGATGGTCATGGCGGGCCTCATTGGTCTATCTTTACACCGTAAAGATGTGTTTAGGCTCGACCCACGCCGCCGTCAAGCGAAATCTTTACAGTGTAAAAATCGTGATCTATAGAGACTTGATGGCGACCCAATCGGAAAACCCCCGAGCCCGAACCCGCGCGGCCGGCGCGGTACGCAAAGCGACCCCGAAACGGCCTGTAAACAAGGCCGGTTCTGGTCGGAAACCCGGCTCGCCGGAAGCTTCGCCCTATCATCACGGCGCGCTGCGCGATGCCTTGCTCAAGGCGGCCGAAACCGTGCTCGAGCGTGACGGGTTGGCTGGGCTGACGCTGCGCGCGGTGGCCCGCGAGGCCGGCGTCTCGCATGCCGCGCCGACCCATCATTTCGGTGATCTGACCGGCCTCGTCAGCGAACTCGCCGCGATCGGATTTACCCAGTTCAACGCCACGATGGCCGCGACGCCGCGCCCCGATGGATCGCTCGAGAACACCAGGCGGCGGGTCGCCGCCTATGTCGCCTATGCGCAGGCGCATCCCGGCATGTATGGCCTGATGTTCCGCACCGAGCGGCTCGACATGACGAGGCCGGCCTTGCATGAGGCCGCCAATGCGTCATTTGCCGGCTTGGCCGGGGCGATCGGCGCCAGCCGCCATGAGCAGATTTCAACTTCCGCTCTGTCGCTCGAGCAGGGGGCCGCCATCGCCAGGGCATGGTCGCTGGTCCATGGCTTCACCATGTTGCTGCTCGATGGCCGTCTCGCCGATATCCTGCGCCGGATGCCGGCGGGGACCGACGTCGAGACCCTGCTGGGCGCGATGCTCACCGCCCAACTCGACCGGCCGTCCTGATCAGCGGGTTTCACCCGTCGCGGCTTTGTCCGTGCCGCATTTGTAATCGCGCGCGATCTCGTCGGCGGCCTTGCGGGCCGCTTCATTGGCGTTGGGATTGCCCTTCACCTCGATCTGCGCGACCTGGCATACCGGTCCCGGCGGCAGCCTTGTGACGATCAGGATCTGCTTGGTTTGCGGCCGGCCGTTCTTTTCCGGGGCATCGGCATCGGCGACGAACCAGCGCTGGATGATCGCAAACGGTTTGCCCTTGCCGTCGAGCCGCCACTCGACGGTGTCGGCCGTCGAGTTGAAGGCCCCGAATCCCTCGGACGCCGCGGGTTCCTTTTCGGCCGCGGCACGATTGCGGCCGACCGAAACGGTCTCGCGCAGATCCTCCTCCTGGCGCAGCACGACCAGGCCGGCGACGCCCGGACACACATGGTTGGAGGCGTAATCGGTGTCGTCGGCCTTCAGGACCGACCGCTTGCGACAGTTTTTGGCGGCGATCGAGGTATAGACGCTGCTAAAACCCTGCGGTTCCGCGGCTGGAGCCGGGACGCTGTTCGTGCCCGCCAGCAGCGTCGCGATCACGCCGGCAAGCGCCCATCTGGCTGATATCGGCGGCAAAGACGCGGATCGGGACATTAGCTCATCCTGGGCTCATCCTTCGGGGGAGCGCCACCCATTTGACGATTGTAATCTGGGGAAGGTTCACAACATCGGCGCGAAAGGACTGACATGGCCGCGGAATCGATCTAGAACAGCGGTTCTGCGATCCGTCGCCTAAACCCGTGTGTCTGTTCCCCTCCATGCCCGTCCTGCCGTCCAGCAAACCCTATCGTGTCGGCCGCTCCCGTACCGGGCTCGGCCTGTTCGCCACCAAGCCGATCAAGAAGGGCGCCAAGATCGTCCGCTATTTTGGTCCGCTGTTGGATTCCAGGAACAAGAAGCACGACGGGATCGAGAACAAATACCTGTTCGAGCTCAACAACCGCTGGACCATCGACGGGTCGGTGCGCAAGAACATCGCGCGCTATATCAATCACGCCTGCAAGCCGAACGCGGAATCCGACGTCAGCGCGCGCAAGCGCCGTGTGGTGATCCGCGCCATCAAGAACATCGAGCCCGGCGACGAGATCAATTACGACTACGGTACCGACTACTTCAAGGCCTACCTCAAGCCGATCGGCTGCAAGTGCGATGCCTGCGAGAAGAAGCGCAAGAAACAGCGCGCCGAGGCACGGGCAGAAAAACTGCGCCTGAAAGCCAAGGCCGAACGGAAGGCCGAGAAGCAGGCTGCCAAGAAGGCCGAGAAGCTGGCCAAGGCCAGGACTAAAGCCAGGAAGAAGGCTGAGAAGGCCGCGAAGAAAGCCAACGGCGCCTCGCGGCCCACCGCCAACGGCAAGTCGCTCAACGGTCACGGCACTGCTAGCCCTGCCGGGACGAAAGTCGCCGCAAGATCCAAAACCTTGAAGTTCGGGATGTTCGCGGCGACCGCAACCAAGGGCCAAAAGGCGCAGGTCTCGGCCCAACTCTGACGCCAAGACTCTGGCCCCAAGACTCTGGCCCCA
>JAQGJF010000236.1 GCA_028290765.1 Tardiphaga sp. | reverse complement strand
GCGGCTGGAAGTCCGATCGCCCATTCAGGCCCGGCTCCGGCTCGGTCTGATACATCCAGTTGACGGATGTCTCCTTGAACAGCTTGCCGTAGCCGAGCGGCACATGAATCCAGATATTGCTGTCTTTTGGACCGGCCTCCAGCAACAGCACGGAATTGCGGCCCGACGCCGTAAGACGATTGGCGAGCACGCATCCGGCCGATCCAGCGCCGACGATGATGTAGTCGAATTCCTTGTCGGACGATCCGGATCGTCCGGTTACAGATCTATTGTTCATTTTTTTCCTCAGCGTTTCCGCCAACACCAAAAAACGGAACCGAGCCGAAAGCAAGCGGTCGCGGATGTCTTTTCCTAAATTCAGAACAATTCGCAACAAGTCCTGCGACTGATTGGCAGTTGCGGATCCATTCAGCTTTGACGTTCAATGACGGGCTGCTAAACCGCGCCCATGAGCCAGCCTGTATCCGACGTCAAATCCCGTGTTGCTGCGATCTCGATTGTCGCCAGCCTCAGCATGGCCACAGTCAAGCTAGCGGTGGGCATCGCGATCGGTAGCCTCGCGCTGATTTCCGAAGCTCTGCACAGTTCGGTCGACTTCGTGGCAACCGTCATCACCTGGCTGGTGGTGCGGGTTTCCGATCGTCCGGCTGACGATGAGCATCATTACGGCCACGGCAAGCTGGAAAGCCTCTCCGCGCTCGGCGTCATCGCCCTGCTTTACATCCTGGCCGGCGGTATCCTCGTCGAATCCTACAGCCGGCTTCGCGAGGGAGCGCCGCCGCCGACGTTGTCGGCGATTCCCTTCGTCGTTCTGCTGGTGGATATCGCGGTCAATTTCTGGCGCGCCCGCGCGCTGCATCGCGTCGCCCACGACACCTCGAGCCACGCGCTGGCCGCCGACGCGCTACACTTTGCCTCCGATGTGTTCGGATCGATCGCCGTGCTGATCGGACTTGGCCTGTCGGGCTTCGGCTTTCTGTGGGGCGATGCCGCCGCGGCCATCGGCGTCGCGATCATGATCTCGGTGCTCGGCCTGCGGCTCGGCCGTTCGACCGTCGAGACCCTGCTCGACCGCGCGCCCGAAGGCGCTTCGGAAAAGGCCAAGGCGGCAATCCTGGCCGTGCCCGGCGTCGTGGGCATCGAACGGCTGCGCCTGCGGATGGTCGGTGCCCGGCATTTTGTCGACGCGATCGTGGAAGTGCCGCGAACCTATCCGATCGATCGCATCGACGAGATCAAGCGCAATGCGGAGGCGGCCGTCAACAGCGCGCTTGACGACGCGGATTTGACATTCACCGCGGTGCCGGTCGCGCGCGACAATGAAAGCATCCGCGAGCGCATCATGGTGATCGCGCGAAATTCAGGTCTCGCCATCCACCACGTCACCGTGCACGACCTCGGCGGCAAACTCACCGTCAGCATCGACCTCGAAGTCGACGGCGAGATGCCACTCACGCAGGCCCATGACATCGCCCACGATCTGGAGCGGCAGATTCGCGATGAGTTCGGCGCGGATGTCGAGGTCGATACCCACATCGAGCCGCTGGAACCCGAATTGCCGTTGGGTACCGATGCCGCGCCGGAACGTGCCGAGGCGATCCGCGAGGCCTTGTCGCGGTTCGCCGCCGATGGCGCCATCCACGACATCCACAATGTGCGGGTACGCGACACCGAGGCCGGCGAGATCGTCAACTTCCATTGCCGCGCCGCGCCCTCGATGACCGTCATCAAGGTTCATGAGAACGTCGATGCGATCGAACGCGCCTTGCGCCGCGCGTTCCCGAGCGTAAAACGTGTCATCAGCCACGCCGAGCCGCCGCATGCCGGGTAAAACTGGCGGCGCGAACCATGTTCCTGTTTCGGACTCATTTATGAGTCCATCGCGGCCGGCAAATCTCCTTTGGACAGCATTTATTTCGAATTAACGAATCGTTGACTCTCGACAGCCCGGCAAAACTGGATTCAAATCACTGTGATTCGGGGTGCTGGGGAAGTAGTTCCGAACGGCTGTAATGTGACATTCCGAGGGGGCTAAGGCATGGCGCGCGCAAACGCGGCGAGCGCATGCGTTCAATCCGATTCGATCAAGGGATTGGCGCAGTCGATCGCGAAACCTGCCTATCATCGGCTGTTGATAGCGGAGCCTGCGCTCCGCCGTGCGGTCCCGACCCTCATCATTGCCTTCCTGATCACCATCTGCTTCGGCGCCGTCGTGCAGGTCGTCGATCATAACCGGCGCGAACGCGTCTCGATGAAGCGGGACCTGCTGGCCATCGCCGATGTGCTGGCGGAGCGGCTCGACCGCACCGGCGCCAATCGTCAGGATCGCGCCGGTTTCATCGATCGTCTCCCGGGCCTGCTGCCGGGCCTGATTCCGTCCTGGGGCATCGCCGCCGGTCGCCACGTCATCGTCACCGGCGCCGACCAGCGCGTTCTCGCGCGCATCCCGATCTACTCCTCGCTGGGCGACAGCAGCCGGATTCTCGAAGTGATCAGCGCCGCCCAGCCACTGGTCACCCTCGCGCAGCAGAGCGACGTCACGACCATCACCCTCCCCGGCGGCGATACCGCGCTGGCAGTCCAGCGCATCGTCAAGTCGCTGTCCGGCCAGGTCGTCGTCATTCAGGAAAACACCGACTCGCTATGGCGGTCGGATGCGGCGCTGTCGGTGACGCTTTCGGCCACCACCGGCTTTGTCGTGCTGATCCTCGGATTCGCTTTCCACTGGCAATCGACACGTGCGCGCGAGGGCGATCTCATCAACGACGCCGTGCGCGGCCGGATCGACACGGCGCTCAATCGCGGACGTTGCGGGTTGTGGGACTGGGACCTGTCGCGGGGGCGTATTTTCTGGTCGCAGTCGATGTTCACCATGCTGGGCCTCGAGACCCGCAGCGATCTGTTGACCTTCGGCGAAGTCAATGCGCTGGTCAAATCCGACGACATCGACCTATACGAGATCGCCGATCAGCTGATCTCCTCGAAAATCGACCACATCGACCAGACCTTCCGCATGCAGCACACCGACGGACACTGGATCTGGCTGCGCGTGCGCTGCGAGCTCAGCCAGGGCGCTGCCGACGCCGGCCTTCATCTGATCGGAATTGCCGTCGACATCACCGAGCAAAAGAGCCTTGCCGAGAAGACGGTGGAAGCCGATCTGCGGCTGCGCGACGCCATCGAAACCATCCCCGAGGCCTTCGTGCTGTGGGATGCGGACGACCGGCTGGTGCTCTGCAATTCGCACTTCCAGCGCCTGCACAAGCTGCCCGATTCCGCCGTCACGCCCGGGACGTCCTACGAGACCATCATCGAGGTCGGCAGCATGCCGGAGGTTCGGACCCGGCTGGCGGAGACCGGCGCGCTGGCGCCCGGCGCACGCACCTTCGAGGCGCAGCTGGACGACGGCAGCTGGCTGCATATCAGCGAACGCCGCACCAAGGATGGCGGCTATGTTTCGGTCGGCACCGACATCACGCGGATCAAGGAACACGAACAAAAACTGGTCGACAACGACCTTCGGCTGCGGGCGACGGTGATCGATCTCAAACTGTCGCAGGCCACGCTGGAACAGCAAGCCCTCGAACTGGTGGACCTTGCGCAAAAATATTCCGACGAAAAGAACCGCGCCGAGGAAGCCAATCAGAGCAAATCCAAATTCCTCGCCAATATGAGCCACGAACTCCGTACCCCGCTGAACGCCATCATCGGATTTTCGGAGATCATGGGCAGCGGGATGTTCGGCACGCTGGGCTCGGAAAAATACCAGGAATATTGCCACGACATTCTCAACAG
>JAQGJF010000219.1 GCA_028290765.1 Tardiphaga sp. | reverse complement strand
CGCACGACCGAACAGTCGCTGGATCACGATCGCACGAACAAGGCAGGTTACCGTGATAAAGATCATTTGTGGAGTAGATGTTTCGAAGGCCAATCTCGATGTCTGCATTGAGACTGGTTCCATACGTGGCCGCTTCAAGAACGACGAGGCAGGGATCGCGTCCCTGGCGGAGTTCTGCCGGCTGCATCGGGTGGAACTGGTGGCGATGGAGGCAACCGGCGGCTATGAACGCTGGGCTTTCCTGCTGTTGTATGAGCACGGGCTGCCCTGCGCCGTCACCAATGCGCGTCATGTTCGGCTTTATGCCGAGGCTATGGGTGTGCTGGAGAAGACCGACGAGATCGATGCACGTATCATCGCTCGCTTCGCGCGGGCCAAGGACCTGCAGCCGCTGCCGAATACGGCACAGCTGCGCCTGAAGGCCCTTGTTGCAAGGCTTAGGCAGGTTACTGACGATCTCACCGTACAGAAGCAGCGCCGCTCCAACCTGCTCGATAACCCCGAAATTCTGGCCAGCGTCGATGAAGTCATCGCGCTGCTCAAGCGGCAGTCCCGCACGCTTGAGGGAGAGATCGGTTCGATGATCGACGACGACCCCTTGTGGGCTCTCCTCGCAGAAAGCTGGAGTTCGGTGAAAGGCGTCGCCAGCCGGACCGTTGCCCGTCTGATGGCCGACCTGCCTGAGATCGGCACCTGCTCCAACAAGGCCATTGCAAAGCTCGTCGGAGTTGCCCCGATCGCCAACAGCAGCGGCAAGAGGCAGGGCAAACGGCCGGTTCGGGGTGGACGCAGCAGCGTGCGTTCGATCCTGTTCCTCGTCGCCGAAATCGCCTCGCGCTACGATCAAAGCTTGGCCGACTTCCGCGCCAGGTTGGTCACCGCTGGAAAAGAAAAAATGGTCATCCGTATTGCGCTTGCACGCAAACTTCTCGTTCGCCTCAACGCAAAAGCACGCGATGCGCGTGCCGCATACGCCAATGCAACTTGACTCTTCAGATAGTCGCTCACCCGGCACGGACTTCGTCCGCGCCACCCTCTCCCCATGGGAGAGGTGACCCAAACTCCAGCGCCCGATACTGTATTTTGAATCAGCCCTAACCGGCCCGCTCAAAATACTCCTTCAGCCGCGCCCGATGCAGCGCCAGCCATTGCAGGGCGCCGACCAGGAGACCGTTGAGAATCTGGCCCTGATCGAGCGCCGCCAGGGCATCGTCGATCGACACCACAAAGGGCCGGGTGTCCTCGTTTTCCTCGGCCGCACCGGCCCGCGCCGGGACTTTTGCGGCATCGACGAAGCCGAGGAAGAACGTCACATATTCGTCGGTAAAGCCCGGCGTCGGCAGCACGCTATACAATTCCACCAGCCGGTCCGGCGCGACGCTGATCTCTTCCAGGCATTCGCGTGAAGCGGCAAAGGATGCGGCTTCGCCCTGCTCGATCCTGCCCGCGACGATCTCGACCATTTCGCCGCGGCCGGTCGCGAGATGGGCGGGGAGCCGGAACTGGTGGATCAGGACAATCTGGTCGCGCTCGAGATCGACCGGCAGCACCGCCGCCACGTGGCTGGCGCGCAGCACGTCGCGCTGTTGAACCAACGGCGGCTCGCCGTCGCGCTCGATCGAAATTTCATAACGCTCGTAGGTCATGAAGCCGCGTCCGACCACCGAAGGACCAGAAAGCGTCACGTCGGACTTTCGATCGGCGATCACCGGTTTTGCCTCATCGTCGTGGCTCATTGGAAATCCCGCTACGCAGCCGGCGCGCCGGGGGCGGCCTCGATCCGGAACGCGGCGGCGAACAGCGCGCGGGTGTAGGCGGTCTTCGGATTCTTGAACAATTCCGATGCCGGCCCCTCTTCAACCACCTTGCCATGCTGCATCACGATCAGATGGCTGGCCAGCGAGGCTACCACGCGCAAATCGTGCGAGATGAACAAATAGGTCAGGTCGCGCTTGCGCTGCAGCTCGCGCAGCAGATCGACCATCTGCGCCTGGAACAGCATATCGAGCGCGCTGGTCGGCTCGTCCAGCACCAGGAAGCTCGGCTCCAGCACCGCGGCGCGGGCGATGCTGATGCGCTGGCGCTGACCGCCGGAGAATTCGTGCGGGTAGCGAAACCGGACATCCGGCTTGAGGCCGACATCGGTCAGCGCCTTGACCACACGTGCTTCCCGGTCGGCTGCCGACAGCGAGGGCTGATGCACGCTCAGCCCCTCGGCCACGATGTCGCCCACCGACATGCGCGGGCTCAGCGCCCCGAACGGATCCTGAAACACGATCTGCATGTCGCGGCGGAACGGCCGCATCTCCTTGAACGGCAGGCCCTGGATGTCCTTGCCCAGGAACACGATCGGCCCCCGCGACGAAATCAGTCGCAGCAGCGCCAGGCCCAGCGTGGTCTTGCCGGACCCGGACTCGCCGACCACGCCGAGCGTCTCGCCCTTGCGCACCGCAAGGCTGACACCGTCCACCGCCTTGATGTGGCCGACCGTAGAGCGCAGCAGGCCGCGCTTGACCGGAAACCAGACTTTCAGGTCGCTGGCCGACATCACCACCGCCGCGTCGGGCCGCGGCGGCGCCGGATCGGGCTTGGGTTCGGCGGCGAGCAGAGCGCGGGTATAGGAATGCTTGGGCGATGTGAAGACCTGTTCGACCGGTCCCTGTTCGACGATCTTGCCGTCGTTCATGACGCAGACGACATCGGCGATGCGTCGCACGATGCCGAGATCGTGGGTGATGAACAACAGGCTCATCCCGAGCCGCGCGCGAATTTCCGCCAGCAGCGCCAGGATCTGCGCCTGCACGGTGACGTCGAGCGCAGTGGTCGGCTCGTCCGCGATCAACAGATCCGGCTCGTTGGCGAGCGCCATCGCGATCATGACGCGCTGGCGCTGGCCGCCGGACAATTGATGCGGATAGCTCTTGAGCCGGGTTTCCGGATCCGGAATACCGACCTGGGTGAGCAGCTCGAGGATCCGCGCCCGCGCCATGGTCCCGCGCAGCCCGCCATGAAGCAGCAGGATCTCGCCGATCTGCGCCTCGATGGTGTGCAGCGGATTGAGCGACGTCATCGGCTCCTGGAAGATGATCGAGATGTCGTTGCCGCGGATGCTGCGGATGTCTCGTTCCGACAGGTCGATCAGCTCGCGACCCTTGAAATGGATGCTGCCGGAGGGATGCGACGCGGTCGGATACGGCAGCAGCTTCAGGATCGACAGCGCGCTGACCGATTTACCCGAACCGGATTCGCCGACCAGCGCCACACATTCGCCACGCCTGATCTCGAACGAAATGTGATCGACCGCGACCGACGTGCCGTCGCCATGGCGAAACGCCACCGACAGGTCGCGGACAT
>JAQGJF010000140.1 GCA_028290765.1 Tardiphaga sp. | reverse complement strand
CCGTTTGCGCGTGTTGATCGGGGCCTTTGCCCCGTTCATAGTCCCGCAAAAGAGCGGGTCCGATTCAGGATCGGACCGCATCCGGGGCGGAATTGCCGATGATCGACGTGACCGTGACTGACGAGGTTTCCGACGACGCACGGGCGCGGTCCAATGTGATCAGGCTCGCCGCGGCGCAGGCGCTGACCGGCGCCAATTCCGCGGTCATTTTCGCCACTGGCTCCATCATCGGCGCGACCCTGGCGCCGGACGTTTCGCTGGCGACGGTGCCGATCTCGGTCTACGTGGTCGGGCTGGCAGCCGGCACCTTGCCGACCGGCGCGATCTCACGAGCCTATGGACGGCGCGTGGCGTTCATGATCGGCACCGGTTGCGGCGTGTTGACCGGCGTGCTGGCGGCGTTCGCGATCCTGCGCGGATCCTTCGTGCTGTTTTGCTGCGCGACCTTCCTTGGTGGCCTCTATGCGTCGGTTTCGCAGTCCTACCGCTTTGCGGCGGCCGACGGCGCCAGCGCCGCGTTTCGTCCGAAGGCGGTGTCGTGGGTGATGGCCGGCGGCGTGTTCGCCGGCGTGCTCGGGCCGCAACTGGTGCAGTGGACGATGGACATCTGGCCGCCCTATCTGTTCGCTTTCAGCTTTGCGGCGCAGGCCGTGGTGGCGCTGATCGCGATGGCGGTCCTGGCTGGCGTCGATGCGCCAAAACCCCAGGCGGCGGATTTTCACGGCGGGCGACCGCTATCGGAGATCGCGCGGCAGCCGCGCTTTATCGCGGCGGCGATTTGCGGCGTGGTGTCCTATTCGATGATGAATCTGGTGATGACCTCGGCGCCGCTGGCGATGAGAATCTGCGGACTGAGTTTGAGCGATTCGAATTTCGGCCTGCAATGGCACATCGTGGCGATGTATGCGCCGAGCTTTTTCACGGGGTCGCTGATCGCGCGGTTTGGCGCGCCGCGAATCGTCGCGATCGGCCTCGTGCTGGAAGCCGTTGCCGCGACGATCGGGCTTTCAGGCCTCACGGCGCTGCATTTCTGGACGGTGCTGGTCGTGCTTGGGCTCGGCTGGAATTTCAGCTTCATCGGCGCTTCTGCGCTGGTGCTGGAAACCCACCGGCCGCAGGAACGCAACAAGGTGCAGGCGTTCAACGATTTCCTGGTGTTCGGGGTGATGGCGCTGGGGTCGTTTTCGTCGGGGCAATTGCTGGCGAATTACGGCTGGTCCGCGGTCAATATGGTGGTGTTCCCGCCGGTGCTGCTGGGGCTTGTGGTGCTGGGGCTTGCGGCCTTCGCGAAGCGCCGGGCGATGTTGCAGGTAGCGCCGCAGTTTCCCGGCCCGGAGGTCTAATCCGATGGATCGGGACGCTCGGCGGCCTCGAAGCGGTCGCGCGGCCAGGCGATCTGCACCACCGCGCCGTGATCGGGAAAGGTCCGGTTGCTGAAGGAGACTTTTGCGCCGGTCCGCTCCAGCAGCGTCCGGGCGATGAAGACCCCAAGACCTAAGCCGGTATGTTCGCCCGGCGCCTCGTCGGCGCTGCGCCGCCGCGACAGATACGGTTCGCCGATCCGCTTCAGCATGTCGGGCGCGATACCCGGCCCATCGTCGGAAATCACGATTTCGACGGTGTCGGCGTTCCACCACGCGTTCACCTCGACGATTTCACGCGCGAAATCGACGGCGTTCTCCAGGATGTTGCCGACGCCATAGAGAATCGCGGGATTGCGCATGCCGACCGGCTCGCTGGCGCCGGCGACCGCGATCCGGACCTTGATGGCAATGCCGAAGTCGCGATGCGGCGCCACCGCCTCCTCGATCAGGGTCGACAGCGGCATGCGGTCGAACGGGGCGCCGCTGGAGGACAATTGCGTGATCTTGGCCAGGATATCCCGGCAGCGCTGCGCCTGTTCGCGCAACGTCTTGAGATCATCCGCCAGCTGGCTGTTGCCGGTGATGGTCTTTTCGAGTTCGCGCGAAATCAGGAAGATCGTCGAGAGCGGCGTGCCGAGTTCGTGCGCCGCCGCGGCGGCGAGACCGTCGATCTGGGTCAGATGCTGTTCCCGGGTCAGCACCAGTTCGGTCGCGGCTAGCGCGTCGGAGAGCTTGCGGGCCTCTTCGGTGACCTGGAACGCATAGAGACTGGTGACGCCGATCGCCAGCAGGATCGAGAGCCAGACGCCGAACAGATAGATCGGCGGCAGCACCAGCGGATCGTCGCCGTCCCAGGGTAGCGGCATGTGGAAAAAGCCCAGCGCGGTGGCGCAGGCCGCGGCGAAGACGCCGAGCGCGATGGTCAGGCGCGTCGGCAGCGCGGTCGCCGAAATCAGCACCGGCGCCAGAAACAGGAACGAGAACGGATTCTGCAAGCCGCCGGTGAAGAACAAAAGCCCGGCCAGTTCGGCGATGTTCAGCGCCAGCAGCGCCGCCGCGTAGGCCGGTTCCAGCCGCTGCATCGGGTTGAATTCCATCTGCAGCACGAGATTGAGCAGCGCCGAGAGGCAGATGATGGCGACGCAGGGAACGATCGGCAGGTCGAATTCGAGGCCCTGCACCACGATGAAAATGGCGGCGAGCTGCCCCAGCACTGCCAGCCAGCGCAGCCGCAAGATGGTGTCCAGACGGACATAGCGGCGCGGATGGTGAAAATCGGAGGCGGCGACGTCGGTCATAGTCTGACTTTAGCCGTGTGCCGTGGCGATCACAAATCTCGGCAAACCGGAGCGTTTTCAAGCGAAGCATGCCCTCGGACTCGATCCGGGGGTGGGTACCGGTTCGCATAGCAATCAAGTTTACGCAGATTGCGTAGACTTATCTGCGGTAGAAAACGCGACAAAACAAAAACGTAGGGCGCCATCGCGGCGCGATGACGCCCTGCGCGGCAGATTGTGCTGATCCGCCGTCTTGCGCTCGCCGCCGCGATGGCCCAATGAACGACCGGCATGATGATCGATAGCGCAACATCGCCCGGTCTGCCCGTGTCCGATCCGGCGCGGCCCGCGGCCATCGAGGTCGAGCACCTCGTCAAGGTCTACAAGACCACCCGCGCGGTGGACGATGTGTCGTTTCGCATCGCACACGGCAGCATTACCGGGCTGCTCGGCGGCAACGGCGCCGGCAAGACGACGACCATCGCCATGATCATGGGGCTGGTGCTGCCGACGTCCGGGCGGGTGCAGGTGCTGGGCGCGTCGATGCCCGATCAAAGTGCCGCGGTGCTCGGCCGGATGACTTTCGAAAGCCCCTACGTCGACATGCCGATGCGGCTGACGGTGCGGCAGAACCTGACCGTGTTCGGCCGGCTCTATGCGGTCAGGAATCTGCGCGAGCGCATCGAGGAGCTCGCCGCCGATCTCGACCTCACGGAATTTCTCGATCGCGCCAACGGCAAGCTGTCGGCGGGACAAAAGACCCGTGTCGCCCTGGCCAAGGCGCTGATCAACCAGCCGGAGCTGCTGCTGCTGGATGAACCGACGGCGTCGCTCGACCCGGACACTGCGGACTGGATCCGGCAGCATCTCGAGACCTATCGCAAGACCCATCGCGCCACCATCCTGCTGGCCTCGCACAACATGCTGGAAGTGGAGCGGTTATGCGACCGCGTCATCATCATGAAGCGCGGCCGGATCGAGGACGACGACAGCCCGGATCAGATCATGGCCCGCTACAACCGCTCCACGCTCGAGGAGGTGTTTCTGGACGTCGCGCGCGGCCGCGCTCAGGAATCCGCATCATGAGCCAGATCGAAATCAGCCGCGAGATCCACCGCGGCATCGCGCTGCACCGCATCGGCGCGATGATCCTGCGCTACTGGTACCTGCTGATTTCATCCTGGCCGCGCCTGCTGGAACTGGTGTACTGGCCGGCGCTGCAAATCGTGACCTGGGGATTCCTGCAGAGCTACATCTCGCAGAATGCCGGGTTTTTTGCCCGCGCCGGCGGCACCTTCGTCGGCGCCATCATCCTGTGGGACATCCTGTTTCGCGGCCAGCTCGGCTTTTCGATCTCGTTTCTCGAGGAGATGTGGGCGCGTAATCTCGGCAACCTGATGATGAGCCCGCTGCGGCCGATCGAATTCCTGATCTCGCTGATGGTCATGAGCCTGATCCGGCTGGCCATCGGCGTCATTCCGATGACCCTGCTGGCGATCATCTTCTTCGAGTTCAATTTCTACAGCCTCGGCCTGCCGCTGATCGCGTTCTTCTGCAATCTGATCTTCACCAGCTGGTCGCTCGGCATCTTCGTCTCCGGACTGGTGCTGCGGAACGGGCTGGGCGCCGAAAGCATCGTCTGGACACTGATGTTCGGGGTGTTGCCGCTGTGCTGCGTTTATTATCCGGTAACGGTATTGCCGCACTGGCTGCAATACGTGGCCTGGAGCCTGCCGCCGACCTACGTGTTCGAGGGTATGCGGGCACTGCTGAGCGACCATGTGTTTCGTGCCGATCTGATGGTCCAGGCCCTGCTGATCAATGCGGTGCTGTTTGCCGGCTCATTTGCGATCTTCCTGGCGCTGCTGCGGAGCGCGCGCCGCCATGGCTCGCTGATTTCGGGCGGCGAATAGGGGGTCTACCGGGTTTTCGGTGCATTAACTGTGCGCACAACTCCCCCGCTGCATATTGACGCTTTGTTACGCCGTGGCCACATATGTTGGGGTCTGCAACGTGATTGAGGAACAGCATGCCGATTGGTGAATTTGGCAAGCCGCCGGCGCTTCCGGGGGAAGTCAGCCCGGCGATGACGACGCCGATGTACTGGATGTACGAGATGGCGAAGGCGTCGCTCAATCCGGCACGCGCGGTGACCGACGCCACCAAGATTCTGTTCCAGAATCCGCTTAATCCATGGTCGCATACCGAATTCGGCAAATCCGTCGCCGCCAGCTGCGAATTGTTCGAGCGCACCACCCGCCGCTACGGCAAGCCGGAATGGGGCCTGCACGATACCGAGGTCAACGGCGTCCGCACCCCGATCGAGATCCGTTCGGTCTGGGAAAAGCCGTTCTGCCGTCTGCTCTATTTTGATCGCAAGCACCTGCGCCCGCTGCGTGCGCCGCAGCCGCGCGTGCTGATCGTGGCGCCGATGTCGGGTCACTACGCCACGCTGCTGCGCGGCACCGTCGAGGCGTTCCTGCCGACCCACGACGTCTATATCACCGACTGGTCCGACGCCCGTATGGTGCCGTTGTCGCAGGGGCGCTTCGATCTCGACGACTATGTCGACTACCTCATCGAGATGCTGCACGCACTCGGCGGCAACATGCATGTGGTGGCGGTTTGCCAGCCCTCGGTGCCGGTGGTGGCCGCGGTTTCGGTCATGGAAGCGGCTCACGACCCCTATGTTCCATTGTCGATGACGCTGATGGGCGGCCCGATCGATACCCGCCGCAACCCGACCGCGGTCAACAATCTCGCCGCCGAAAAGGGCATCGACTGGTTCCGCAACAACGTCATCACCAAGGTGCCGTTTCCGCATCCAGGCGTGATGCGCGACGTCTATCCGGGGTTTTTGCAGCTCAACGGCTTCATCAGCATGAATTTCGACCGGCACATGGACGCGCACAAGGCGCTGTTCAAGAACCTGGTCAAGGGCGACGGCGACCTGGTCGACAAGCACCGCGACTTCTACGACGAATATCTGGCGGTGATGGACCTCACGGCGGAATACTATTTGCAGACGGTCGACACGGTGTTCGTCAGGCACGCGCTGCCGAAGGGCGAGATGACCCATCGCGGCAAACTGGTCGATCCGTCGAAAGTCACCCGCGTCGCGCTGATGACGGACGAAGGCGAGAACGACGACATCTCGGGACTCGGTCAGACCGAAGCCACGCACACGATCTGCAGCGCGATTCCGCAAAATCGACGGGTGCATTATGTGCAAAAGGGCGTCGGTCACTACGGCGTGTTCAATGGTTCGCGATTCAGATCGGAAATCGTGCCGCGTATTTCCGATTTCATGATGTCGGCCGCCAATACCAAGGCCTCGATGTCTGCTGCTGAATAAAAAGTTCCGCAACTCGCGCATTCACTCGCGTGCAGATGACGTTGCGCATCAGGGATTTCTGAAT
>JAQGJF010000094.1 GCA_028290765.1 Tardiphaga sp. | reverse complement strand
CATCAGCACGACTCCGTTGACCTTGTTGTTTGAGACAGAGCGGTGGTTTTCAACCTGACGTGAAGTGACAGGGCGTCCTCCTGGTCCGGTGCCGCTTTTTTCGCATCTTGACCTTTCGGCTAGGGTCGGACGAGCACGTCGCCGGCCTTGACGCCGGAAATGATCTCAATTCCGTCCGGCCGTGTCGACCCGAGCGTTACCTGCTGATCGCGTCGTGCGCCGGTGCGAGGATCCTGTATCTTGACGATTGCTCCGGAGGCTTGTCGCTGCACGGCGTCGATCGACACGATGAGAACATCGGACTTTGCGTCGAGATTGATCGTCATCCGGGCCGACATGCCGATGCGGATGTCGCTGCGTCGGGCGTCCGTCATCTCGGCGATCGTGGCGCGTATGCTGAACGTCGGCGCACGCGCCGTGGCATCCTGCTCGGCCTCGGCGCTCACACCGATAATGCGTCCAGGGAGCCGGGCGCCCGGAAAGGCGTCGCTGGTGATGGTGACCGGCTGTCCGAGGCGGATTTGATTGACGTCGACCTCGTCGATTTTTCCGATGACGACCAGACTTGTCATGTCAGCGATCGTGAACAGTGCCTGGCCGCGCTGAACACGCGTGCCCGCCTCGACAGCCAGAAGCGCTGCTCCGTTCTGCAAATTGGCCGGCGGACGCAGCAGGATGCCGGCAGCCTGCGCGCGCAGGATTGTCCCGTCAATCTGCTGCTGCAAATCCGCCAGCCTGGCCTTGGCGTTTTCAAGATCGAGTTCCGCCAACCGACGACCATCGGATCCTCCGCGTGACGCCGTCACGCTGAGGTCCTGTTGTGCACCTGCAACCACCAGCTTCTGGCTGTCGCGTTGCTGCACCAGGTTCTGATATTCGTTGCGAGAAACAATGCCGCGGTCGAGAAGTCCTTTGGTTTCGCTAACTTGGCGTTCCAGGCTCGCCAGGCTGGCTTCCGCGCCCTCCAGCGTTCGCCTGGCCCGTGTGACATCGGGGCTGCTGTCCCAGTGGCTCAGCGCGTCCAACGCCATCGCGGCCTTGAGAAGCCCCGATTGAGCCTCCCGAAGGCGGGTCTGGATCTCGCCGGCGTCCATGACGATCAGCACGTCGCCGGCCGCGACGCGGTCGCCGAGTTGCATTTTCTTGTCGCGGATGACGCCATCGAACGAAGCGATGATGGGAACGCTGCGCCCCGCCGCCACGATGCCGAGGATGGTCACTTGTTCGGAGGAGGGCGCGGCATTGACTTGAAAGGTCTTTGTCGCGGCCGCCGCCGGCGAGGTTGCGGTTCTGTGAACCCCATCCGAATGGAGCGACCAGAACCACGCCGCCGAGGAAAGCAGTGCGACGGTGAGGGCGCACATCGCGATGGCTGCCTTGCGTATCCGGGGCGGCGCCGAAGCGTTCTTTTCAAGCCGCGACTCTGCCGCCGCTGCCTGATCGCCTCGACCGGGACCCGCATGCTGCGGACCCTCCATGTGATATCCTAGTCTGCGAGATTGATCCGCCATGTCTTCAATGTTGTCCCAAGCTGGAGATCAAGCGTCGTCAGCGCGTTGAGATAACCGATCATTGCGCTCAGCTGTTGATCCTCGGCCGAGCGGAGGTCGGTTTCGAGCGAGCGCACCTGGAAGTTCGAGGATCGCCCGACCTTCAGCTTCTCTTTCTCGATGTCCACCGCCTTCAGCGCCAGTTCGCGCGCGCGCCGCGATACTTCGAGTTGGCGCCAGCGAATGTCGATCTCCGTCACTGACTCTCGAACCTGCTGTTCGACGCCCTGCCGGATCGTCGCCAGCCGCAGCGCCGAGGTCTGCTTGGTCGTTGTCGCTTGCACATACGACTGGTCGCGGCGGAGATCGTTGAGCGGCGCATTCAGCGTGAGGCCGACGGTCACATCCGAAATCCTGGTGCTGCTGGCGGGGATAGCTATTCCGGTCGTGCTCTGGCGGCCGAATGAACCGTTCGCGAACAGCGAGAGATCCCAAAGCCGCTCGTTCTCCGCCACGACGATTCCAAGCTTGTTCTGCTCGACGATAAGCTGTTGAGCGAGATAGTCGGGCCGCTCCGCCATCGCGATCTGCATCGTATTCGAAAGATCGGGTGCGATGCGCTTGGGGGCGGTGCTTTCGGCCGCGACAATGCTCGTGCCCAGGTCCAGCGACAGCATGCTCAAGAGATTCAACCGTCCCGTCTCGAGACTCCTGGTTGCTTCAAGCACGCGAATGCGCTGGTTCTCAAGATCCGCCTCGCTCTGAAAGATTTCGACCGAGGCCATGCGCCCCGCATTGATCAAGGCGTGATTCATATCGACGAGGTCCTGCGAGCGAGCGGCGGCAGCTTGCGCCAGCTTGAATTCCTCCTGGGACTGAAGAAGCATCCGATACGCCAGGATGACCTGGCCGATGGTGTCGGACACGGTCTGTTTCAGATGAAGCCGGTTGATCTTTTCCCCGAGACGTGCGGTTCGGACCGGCGCGAGCGTGACATCGACGCCGCCGCCGCGAAGCAAAGGCTGATTGAAGTTGATCTCGGCGATCGAACTCCGCGTTTGAAGCCCGCCGCCATCGGAGAGACTATTGGCCCAGGCGAATCCGAATGTCGCCCCGGTGGGCAGCAGCACCGCCGCCGAGGGCGTCACGTCGATATTGGTCTGATTGATGCCGCTGACCTGTTGCCGGACGACGTCACCGGCAACCGCGAGATGTGGCGTGAAGCGATCCTCCGCCACGCGCAAATCGAACTTCTGCGAGATGCGGTCGATATAGGCGCTGCGGATTGCGCGGTTGTCTCGCAAAGCCATGAAGACCGCATCGGCAAGACTCAACGCCGTCCCCTTTGCAGCTACCGGTTTTTGCTGGGACATCGCCTTTTGAGACCCGGCGGCAGGCGGCCTGGTCGCCTGACTAGATCTTGACGGCGAATTCGCCGCGTCCATCGCCGCCGCTTCCACGATCGAAAGACCAAAGGCGAACACCACCATCAGGAATCTGGCGGTGTGGTATGTCATTCTGCACGCAATGCATGGATGGGGTCGAGTTTGGCGGCTCTCATCGCCGGATACAGACCGAAGAAAAGACCGACCGCGAGCGCCATTCCGATTCCGAGCGGCAGCGCGGTCGCCGAGGGGGCGAAATGCCACCCCGAAGCGGCCGCGAATACCCAGCCTGCAACTGTCCCCAGCACGAGGCCGATCGCCGAGCCGATCGCGGATAGCGGGAGGGCCTCGGTGACGAACATTGTCGCGATATCGCGTTGCCGGGCACCGATGGCGAGCCGTACGCCAATTTCCCCTCTTCGCTCCATGACGCCCATCAGCATGACGTTCATCACGCCGACGCCTCCAACGACCAGGGAGACGGTCCCGATCGCCAGCAAGAGCAGCGCATAAACCCGCATTTGCCGGTCGAGCCCGGCAATGAGTTGACGCGCGGTCTGCACGGTGACGCTGCCGTCACGAATTCGGTTGCGAAAGGCGTGCGTCACGGCTTCGGCCACCTTCTCGTCGCCGAATCCAGGCGCGAGCTGCGCGACGATGTTCGATATCTGCGGGTCCCGAACCAGGCGCCGTGCCGCCGAGAAGGGGATAACGACCGAGTGGTTGAAGTCGAGATTCAGCACCGGGTTGGCAAGGGTCGGCGCAAGCAGCCCAATGACCGTCATCACCTGATCCTCGACGGTGACCTGGTCGCCGAGCTGCGGCGGACGCCCTGCGGCCTCTGCGATGTCCCGGGCGACGTCCGATCCCAACACCACAAAGGACGCGTATGCATCGAAATCCGACGTCGGCCGCCCGCTGCTGACGACCGCTTTCCCAAGCGGATAGACGCCTTCCTCCGCGGCGATCAACGTCGCCGAGACGTTGGTGCGTCCGATTCGGATCGTCGTGCCTGCAGAAATAACCGAGGCGGTTGCTGCCAGGCCGATATCGGAGGAGATCAGACCTCGTGCGAAATCGATGGGAATTAGCGGAACAGCCGTGCCGTTCGCCTGCGCTCGGATGCTGACGCGATCGATCCCGAGGGATTCGAATTGGCGCATCGCCTCGGCGCGGGCATTGTTCCCGATATGCAACAGCGCGATGACGGCGGCAGTGCCGATGGCAATTCCGATCAGCGCGAGCCTGGTCCTGCCTTTCAGCGCCTGCAGATTGCCCAACGCATCGGTAACGATTTCCAAGGACACGGCAGCGCCAAGGGTTGTCGTCATGGCCCATTGGCCACGGCGCGCAATTCGCCTCTGTTGTCGTCAAGGATTTGGCCATCGCACACGACGAGTCGCCGACGGCAACGTGCGGCTATTGTCGGATCGTGCGTAACCAGGACCAGTGTGGCGCCGTCCATCCGGTTCAGGTCGAGAAACAGATTCATGATCTCTTCGGAGGTACGGGTATCGAGATTCCCGGTCGGATCGTACGCCAGGATCAGCGCTTGCTTACAAACAAGCGCCCGTGCGATAGCCACCCGTTGACGCTGCCCGCCCGACAGTTGCTCCGGAAAATGATGC
>JAQGJF010000083.1 GCA_028290765.1 Tardiphaga sp. | reverse complement strand
ATCAAAAGCGCGCGAGATTTTCTTCGTCGGCCTGCGAATAGCACATGCCATGGAAAGCCAAGCACATGAACTGATGGTACGTCAGTCAGAGAGGTTGACTGACTACCCGGAGGTTAGAGCCCGCGTGCAAGCCCATCTCCGAGAGACCGAGGGTCAGCTGCATCGAATCGAACAGTGTCTGTCATCGCTTGGGCAGTCGCCATCGACGATCAAGGACACCACTCAATCGATCATGGGGAACCTGATGGCAGTGGGTCATTCCATGGCCGGTGACGAAATTCTCAAAAACACCTTCGCTAACGACGCCTTCGAACATTATGAAATCGCCGCATACAAGTCCCTGCTGACGCTCTGCGGGCCCGCCGGCGCCGACAATGCCCGCGGATTGCTCGAGCAGTCGCTCAAAGAGGAAGAGGCGATGGCCGCTTGGGTCGACGAGAACGTCGGCAAGGTCACGTTGGAATATCTCAGCAAGGAAGAACGGGCCGCCGCCTGACGCGCCGGTTATGACGAAACAAATGTCCTGCGGCATGACTGAGATCCATAGCCGAGATGCGAGCTATTGGGGGCGCGCTGGCCCGCCCTGGTCGTCTTCGGCCGAAGCTTGCCGACCCAATTTGTTCTTCGGAAACAGTCCACCGACTTGACCCTGAAACACCACGGCGATTCCATGCGTTGCGTGGCGAGCGATAAAGTCGTGGCAAGGCAGCCGAGTAGCTCTTGTTGGGAAAATCAAGCCAGTGGGTGGTAGGATATCGGAACGGCAAATCGGCTAAACTGCGGCTATCAAGATCCAACGATGCGAAAACGCGATGTCCGCGAGCACCGGTTGATGATCCGAACAACTTCTGGCTTCGAACGGTCCACGCCTTCACAATTTCGGCGAGGGTTGCGGCTCCCTCTGAGAACTCGTCGCGGGACACCCGGACGCGACCTTTTTAGCTTTCGCCGGACTTCGTCTTTTCGCTCCGCTTCATAAACTTCGGAGTTGCTGCCTCGTCATGGCTGCTGCGGCTGCTGAAGAACATGAGAGCCATGAGTCCACACCCAATGACCAAGGAAAAAAAGGTGCCCAAGCCAAGGGCGATCCAACCATGTTTGTCCATGGCAACGTCATTACTGGACGTCCATACCGTGGCCGCCCATACAACGGTCAGGATAAGTAACGCCGTTAGCGCACAGAGGAGAACCAGGTGCCCTCGACCAAGGGCGCCGCGTTTTCCGGGCTCGGAGCGGGGAAGATCTTGCACGACTGCACCTTTCGCCGAGTACCCCACCCAAGACTCTGAACCGAGAAAGTCACATGATCGTTCCAGCGAAACTTGAATTATGCTGATTCTATCGTTCGGCGCTTCCGCCTGAGCAAGGCCGAAGCGGCCCAGGCCTGAGCTGCGACTGCGCGAGTGGCTAAGAAAGTGCCCCAGCCCGGGGGCCAGTTGGGGCCGCCCTCCAAGAAGAGATGCCGAAGTTGGCGAGCCCGGCGCCGAGTTTAAACCTGCTCGTAAGCCGTTCATTCCTGGGAACGTCGTTGGCTGCCCAGCCCATTAAGGTTTCATTTGGGCGAAAGTTGATAATCGTCAATCCGTCGCCGCCTGCTACCGCGTATCCCAATCTTAGCATCGCCGATCGGTTGAGGGACGCTGTGCGGTGCGAGCCGGGCTCTGGATTTTCCCTCATCTCTGGCCCTGCAAACTGTGGAGGCGAGTAATGTTAATGCGCACATATGGAGTGGTTTTTCAGCCCGACCTGATCGAGCTGATGAAGGCAGTTCTTGACGAGGCGGCGGCATTGCTTCCCGAGGCCAAGCGGACTGCGTCCACGAAGTCTGAAATCGGCTCTTGCATTCTTGCATGCGCTGCGAATGACGAACGGGGCCTGGTCGTACGGAAAACGGCTGCACTCGCGGCGGTGGCGGAATGTACGCACTATTCTCATGATATCTCGCCGACGGGGCAGGCCGTCTGAGCACTTGCGAATTTGGAGGTCGTTCCGCGAGCTGGACGTTTATTCCGGAGAGTCAATGAGATGGCAAATGATCTGTCCCCTGAGAGTCAGAAACGCGGAACGCGGAATCTGCTAGTCGGCGGAGCGGCTACCGCTGCGGTCCTCTTCATCGCAGTCCTGGCATGGGTAGTCATTCCCAAAGTATTCAACGTGCCGGATTACACTGGTCGACCCGAAACGGGAGCGGAGCCGACGCGTAAGACCACTGGGATCGGCACAGGTCAGGCCAGCCAGCGCGAAGGTGAGAGCGCTGTCGGTAAGGAAGATCCGGGGGGCCTAGAAGATCCAACCGGTGGGCGCGCGCGTGCGATAAAGCAAAGTGCAAAGTCGTTATCGTTGAACAATGAGCAGCGGGAGAAACTGCGGAGCATTCTTGCTCAGCAAAACGTTCCAAGGCTGGACCGCGCAAAATTCGAGCTCGAGATCGGAGCATCGGTTCCGCGACAAGCTCCCCTCGCCGATCTGCCTGCCGAGGCGACCCAGGTCATGAATGGATATTGGGGAGATCAGTACGTGATTGTCGGGGATGCCCTTGTCGTCGTCGATCAACACTCCAGGCGGGTTGTTGCTGTGGTGCCGGCGGTCGCCTGAGCAATAGATCATTGAGGCCGCTAGGGGCGGAAAGCGCCGAGTGCGCGCGGGCCCCGCTCGGACCTATCGAGCAATGGCCGCCAAGCCTGCGATTTTGTCTTGAGTTGCGGCGCGCGACCTGGAGCTTTTGCACCAGATCGGTGGTCCGGGTGAAGAGAACCTTCCATCCCTTCTCGACGAGGGCCAGGCCGATCGCGGAGGCCAGATGGCTCTTTCCGCCGCCTGGCGATCCGAACAGCAGCAGGTTTGCGCTTTTCTCGAGCCAGGCGTCGCCGGCAGCGATGGCCGTGATTTGGGCCTTGAAAATCATCGGCACGGCCTCGAAGGCGAATGTATCGAGGGTCTTGCCCGGAAGAAGAAGGGCTTCGGCAAGATGCCGCTCGATGCGGCGGCGAATCGCGCTCGGCCAGTTCATGCTCAGCAATGGAGGTCAGAAAGCGGGCCGCGGGCCAACCTTCCTTGTCGGCCTGCTCGGCGAATTGGGTCCCACAGCAGCTTGATGGCAGGCAATCGTAGTTCGTTGAGAAGAAGGCTGAGCCGTGCGGTAGGCGGAGTTTGATGATGCCCGACACGCGACTGCGACCGGGCGCATCGTTCCTCTCGATACATTCATGAAGTGACGTCCCTCATTTGAAAAATCGGGCCCTGTTAGCGCGGGGAAGAACCTCAGTCCTGGAACAGGTCGGCGCTGATAAGGATGACCGGCTCGAGCGCTGTTCCGGTGCTTTGCCGACGTCCGGTCTCGTTCCTCGTCTCCGGACCCCACTTCCCGAGGAGTAAATGCCGTCCAACCAACTGGAGCAGCTTTTCAGCCTGCGCTAGTCGCATTGATGAAATAAGAACCCGCTTGCGGCTGAGGTGCGCGTGACCCGCCAGCCTGGGTGCCCCGGTCGAGGTGTATGCCAAGGAAATACTCCGCGGAATGGGACACGTTTGGTGGGTTATTGGTCGATTCCATTAGATGCCGCCCTACAGGGCTCAATTGCCCGCGAGATCTCCTGGAGAACACTTGGTGGGGAGAGAATCTGGATCGAACCTTTTCCAAGCAGCCGAACGAGTAAGCCAGCATATGTCCGTATGACTATCGACTGATCAGCGGAGGGAGAGGAACTGGGTTCCACGTGGCCATGTGATGTGTGGCCATGTGATGTAAAGACCCAGCGCTCGATGATGGGTTTGACGCGCGAGACCACCGCTCGGGACTTGGTCCGGCACGTGTTTCGATTAAGCCGAAGACGGGGTGCCAATTCCCTTCGATGACGCGGTCGGGATCTGGGGCGGTGCCTGGAAATTTTTGGCTATGCCTTTCACCGCCGCGATGCCCTTTGGAAAGCCGGTGCGGTCACGGTAGGAGCGGCGCTCGCCGCGTTGGGGGTTGTGACGGACTTTTGTGCCTTGCGCTCCGATCAGATCAAGCAGCGTGACGCCGCCGACCATGAGGAGTGCCAACCCGACATTGCCCTTCTTTGGGTTGTCGCTTCGGAAAGCTGAAAGCAGGGTGACGATGTCGAGTCCGTCGCCGGCGACCCTGCTCTTCAAACCGGTTTGATTGTCCGGGGACAGCGAAAGAATGCCGCTGGCGATCTCGCGCATGCCGTAAGCCCGGACAAGTCTCTCATTGCCGCGCATTCCCAGGGTACGGGTGATGCGCCGCGGCGCCAGGAACTCGATCGCGCCGAGACCAATGCTGAACCATCCGAGTGCGCGTGCAAGCCTAACCTCGGGCGTCATGGAACTCGGACCGGTGCGAACCACTTTGGGATCACCTTCAGAGCGCGTGATGTTACCAATGTACGTCATGATCTTTCCTTGGATTGTTCAGGGTTTCAGCACGACCTTGATGCAGCTGTCCTGCTTGTCGCGGAACAGCGTGTACATCTCCGGTCCCTGGTCCAGGCTAACGGTATGCGTGATGACGAACGAGGGATCGATCTCTCCCTCCTCGATCCGATTCAGAAGGTCATCGGTCCATCTGTTGACGTGGGTTTGGCCGGTCTTGATGGCGATCCCCTTGTTCATGAGCTGGCCCATCGGAATTTTGTCGTCGAACCCGCCGTAGACGCCGGGAATCGAGATCACGCCGCCCGGACGGCAGACATAGATCATCTCGCGCAGCACGTGCGGGCGATCGCTTTCCAGCATCATCATTTGCTTGGCACGGTCGAGCACCGTATCGGGCTGTGACATCGTCACATGCGCCTCCATGCCGACGGCATCGATACATTTGTCGGGGCCTTTGCCGTCGGTGAGATCGTTGAGTCGGCCGACTACGCTCTCCTTCTCGAAATTGATGGTGATGGCGCCGCCGGCCTCCGCCATGCTCAGCCGTTCGGGATTGCGGTCGATCGCGACCACCTGCTCGTCGCCGAGCAGGATCGCGCTGCGGATCGCCATCTGCCCGACCGGGCCGCATCCCCATATCGCGACCGTATCGGTGGGCCTGAGGTCGCACTGCACGACCGCTTGCCATCCGGTCGGGAAGATATCGCCGAGGAACAGCACCTTCTCATCCGGAATGCCATCGGGAATCTTGATATGGGTGGTATCGGCAAAGGGAACACGCAGGTATTCGGCCTGACCGCCCGGGTAGCCGCCGGTAAGATGGGTGTAACCGAACAGGCCAGCGGTGGCGTGACCGAACACCTTGTCGCCGAGGTGCTTCTTGCGATTGGAGGTCTCGCAGATCGAAAAATTGCCGCGCTTGCACTGCTCGCACTCGCCGCAGAAAATGGTGAAGGGGACGACTACTCGATCACCCTTCTTGAGCTTGCCGTTCACGCCCGAGCCGGTCTCGACGACCTCTCCCATCATTTCGTGACCCATGATATCCCCCGGCATCATCGCCGGAATGAAGTTATGGAACAGATGAAGGTCGGAACCGCAGATCGCGCAGCTCGTCACCTTAACGATCGCGTCACGCGGACCTTCGATTTCCGGATCGGTCACCGTGTCGCAGCGGATGTCCTCTTTGCCGTGCCAGACGAGGGCTCTCATGTTTTGACCTCCTTGATGCTGCTCTTCAGCTCTCAAGTCGGAACGCCGTAGTTGGTTGCGTCAGCGCACGATAATGCTCCACCATCGCTGACGAAAATCAATATCTCTGCGGACGGCACTTACCCTCGCATGGGAGCTGCCACGAAGTATCAGGGAACCCGCATGTACAATGGTGAGGTATT
>JAQGJF010000078.1 GCA_028290765.1 Tardiphaga sp. | reverse complement strand
TGCGCGTCGTCGGCATCGACAGCTATGACAGCATGCTTCCGTTGGCGGGTCTGCTTCAGGATGCCTTGGCGCTGCCGATCTTCGATGGCGGCAATATGGGTATTAGGCGCAGGCAGCTGCACATGATGATGAAGCAGCCGGGCTACGATCCGCTGGCCGCCAGCAGCGGCGTGTGAGTTCGGTCGGCCACGCTCAATCCGGCGCACGGAAATAATCGAGCTCGCGCGTGACGTTTTCCAGGATCCGCATCACCGCTTCGGTTCGACCCTGGTCGGCGGTCACACGGTCGGCGACATAGACGCGGCCGGTCGTCAGCGGCGGGTCGGTCGCGATGGCGGCGATGGTGCCGGCGGGACGATACGCCTCGACCATCCGCGCCGGAAAGATGCCGATGCCGATGCCGGCGCCCGCGAGTTGCGCGGCCGCGTTGACGCTGGTGCAGACGCACAAGGGGCCGGGCTTCTGTTCGGCCGCCGCGAACCAAGCGACGGTGCTGCGGTACATCGCGGTCGCCGGCGGGGTGGTGATGATCGTGAAACGGGACAGCTCGCGCGGAGACGCCCCGGCTGGCACGGACAGCGTTGGCGATGCCGCCCATACATTATGTTGCGGACCGAGCGGGACCAGGCGCAGCGCGCGATCGCCGATCGGATCCACCAGCACGGCCAGATCGAGATTGCCGTCCACCAGATCATGTTCCAGCGTCGCACTCGTCGTCACCGTCCATTCCGGACGCAGCAGCGGATATTCGCCGGCGAGGGCCGGGACGAGGTGCGGCAGGCAGGCGACCGCGAAGCCTTCCGCGAGCCCGATCCGCAGCGCGCCGCTGATGGCGCTGGGCGTCGCGGCGCTGTGCAGATGCGCATAGGCATCGAGCACCAGCTTCGCCTTGGCCAGGAAGGCATGTCCCGCACGGGTGACGCGGACGCCGCGGCCGTGCGGCTCCAGCACCGGCACGGCCAGCTCGGTTTCCAGCTGCCGGAGCCTGAGCGATACCGTCGGCTGCGTGACGTTCAGCTTGCCGGCCGCCTTGTGCACGGCCCCGAGCTCCGCCACCCAGTAGAAGGCCTCGAGTTGCGCGATGGTGATGCGTCCCATTGGAGAATTCTATGGTTCCTGCAGAATTCATCTTATTGGACAGGGTCCTCTTATAGCTGATAGCCCGGTTCGTACCAAAATAATACGGGCTGACCGAGATCAGCGTCGCCAAAGAGCATTGGGGGAGGTCATGACGGTTCGCCGCGGCTGGATTGCGCTGCTGATTTTCCTGGCGGTTATCATCAACTACATCGACCGGATCGCGCTTTCGATCGCGGCCAAGCCCATCGTCAGCGAGTTCGGTTTCTCGCCGGTGCAGATGGGGTATCTGTTCTCAGGCTTCCTGTGGACCTACGTGGTCTGCCTCATTCCTTTGGGACTGCTGGTCGAGCGGGTCGGCGCCAAGCGCATGGTCGGCGGCGGCATCGCCATCTGGTCCGCGGCGACCGCGCTCACCGCGCTGGCCGGCGGCTTCGGTTCGATCCTGGCTGCGAGACTGGTGATGGGCGCGAGCGAGGCCACCACCTTCCCCGCCTGCGGGCGGGTTATCCGCGACTGGTTTCCCGAACGCGAACGCGGGTTTGTCACGACGCTGTTCAATGGCGGCTCGTCGGCCGGACCCGCGCTGGGCGCCGTCGTCACCGCGGCGCTGGTGAGTTCGTTCGACTGGCGGATCGCCTTCGTGGTGCTGGGCGCCGTTGGCTTCATCTGGCTCGCGGCATGGCTGGTCTGGTACGGCGCGCCGGAACAAGCCCAATGGTTGCCTGCTGCGGAGAAGGCGAAGATCCTCGCCGAACGCAACGGCACCAATGCGGCCACCGTGCATCCACAGCCATCATCTCTCGGATATTTGCTGTCGCAGCGCAGCATCTGGGGGCTGGTGCTGACGCAGGCGTGTCTGGTCTACACGGCCTATCTGTTCCTGACCTGGCTCCCGACCTATCTGCAGTCCACCCGCGAACTCACCACCATGAATACGGGCTACCTCACCGCGATCCCGTATCTCTTCACCATCGTGCTGGGTCTGGTGATCGCCCGGGCGAGCGACCGCATGCTGTCCTCGGCCGACATTCAGGCCGGCAAGCGGCGCAATTTCATCGCCGCGATGGCACTATTGGCGTTGTTGATCCTGCTTGCGCCGGTGGTCGGCAGTCTCCCGCAACTGCTTGTCGTGCTCACCCTGGTGCTCACGGGTTGTACGACCGGGGCCGGGCTGAACTTCACGCTGGCGAGCGATCTGCTGCGCAATCCGCGCGACGTTTCCCGGGTCATTGCGATCACCGCGTTCGGCGGCAATCTGTTCGGCCTCATCGCGCCGATCATCACCGGCTATGTGGTCTCCGGCACCGGCGGCTATACCTGGGCCTTCCGCATCGCCGCGGCGCTGTTGCTGTGCGGATGTCTCGTGACGCTCACGATGACCCGTCGGCCCGTCAAGCCGCAATATGAGTGAGGCCGATCTTCGATCATGGAACCCGCAGGAACGACCATGGAGCACCATTATGCCGGGCTGCGCCGCCCGATCACCGGCGAAATCCGCGCGGGCGTCATCGAAGATTTCCCCGAGATTGAGCTGATTCCGAACGAAACCATTCGGGCGCTCACGATTGAAGCCTGGAGCCATGCACTGTGCTGCTCTGATTTTCGGCGGATCAACGACATTCCGCCGGAGGGCAATCCGGGTGCGCCGGTGTTGCGCCGGGGCACCCAGGCCGATCACGTGCGCGTCGTCGTCCGCCTCACCAAGGTGATGGCGGAAGAGTTCGAGCGCTCCTACCCGCAGGTCGCGATCGATTGGGATATCCTGATGGCGGGTGCGGTGTGTCACGACGTCG
>JAQGJF010000027.1 GCA_028290765.1 Tardiphaga sp. | reverse complement strand
TCGAAGGATGGCCGCGAGTCTGTGCGCCCGGGGCCATCCTTCGAGACGCCGCGCCAAGAGGCGCGGCTCCTCAGGATGGGGTCCCGGAATCCCTGCGTGCCGCTGGATCAGCCTTCGCCGATCAGCTGCTTGATGCGGCGCTGCAGCTGGCGCTTTTTCTTTTCGCTCTGGCGCAGCCGCTCTTCGAGGTCGGAGACGGGCAGCTCGGGATGACCCTCGCTGAAGGCGACGCCGATGAAGTTGTCGCGCCACCAGACGATCTTGGCGAGGAAGGAACGGCCTTTTCGCGCGATGGTCAGGCCCAGATCCTGTTTCAGCGCGACGTCCTTTTTCAGCTGAACGACGTTGCTGAATTCGAGGCTGGCGCCGGTGTCGGAGATGTTGCGGACGATGCATTCGCGGGCCGAGCCGCGCTCGCCGAGATCGGCGACGCCGCCATAGATCACCTTGTCCCGTACGTTTTCGCGACGTTCAATCATGGTACAGATCTCGCTCCCCAGGGAGGGCGACTGTACGCGCCTTCCCGCGCGATGGAAGCGAGCGGCCACCGCGAAGACGAATTAACGTAAACCGGTGTTTGTCCTGATGGGCGGAATTCCGGGCTTTCGGCGGTCGGCAAACTATGCAGCGGTATCGCGCAACCCGCGGGCGATCTCTTTCTGGGCGTCGAATTCGCGCCGCCGCCGCGCCAGCTCTTCCGCGCTCAGCTGCGCCACATTGTTGTAGTCGCGCTTCCAGGACGCCTCCGTGCTCCAGCGCAGCGGCGATTGCACCGTGGTCTGGGGACCGGGCGCGGTTTCCAGCACGCGCAGCGCCAGCTCCAGCGTCAAGGCCTGCGATGGCGGGTCCTGCGGTTTGCCGGCCGAATTGCCCAGCGGAAAATCGCTGAACAGAAACCGCGGCACGGCGGCGTGTTCGACGATATCCTTGGCGCATCCCATCACGACGGTGGAAACGCCATTGGCCTCCAGGTGGCGGGCGACCAGAGCGATGGTCTGGTGACAGACCGGGCAGTTCGGCACCAGGACCAAAGCATCGACCTTATCGGCCCGGCAGCGCGCCAGGATCTCCGGCGCATCGGTTTCGATGGTGACGCGCTGGCTGCGATTGGTCGGCGCGCCGAAGAAGCGCGGCGCGAGCTCGCCGATCCGCCCGGCGCCGGCGAGCCGCTGCAATGCCGGCAGCGGAAACCAGGTGCCCGGGTCGTCGGCCGAGGTGTGAACGCGATCATAGGCGATGTGGGAAATTCGCAGATCGTGGGTCTTCGCGCTGTCGCCGTCATAGACCGAATGGAATTTGGCGCCGCCATTGTATGCGGCGCCGGGTCCCTGGTCGCCCTTATTGGGATCGAACGGCGCCGCCGTGGTGACGACGGCGACACGGGACTGCGCCAGCGGTTTTCGCAACGGCTGGAACGGCGCGGCGACATAATGCGCCCAGCGATAGGGCGTAGTGTAGCCGATCGCCTGATAATAGTCGCGGGTCCGCGCCATATAGGGGATCGGCGCATCGTCGTCGGGCGCGAAGCCGAGTGGATCGTCAAGCGGTGCGGTCATGTCGTCGTACCGTCAAATGTTGCGCGCCCACAGGCGCGCCATCATTCTCGAATAGCTAACGAGCCGGCTCCGCCTGTCAAGCAGGGGTCTGCAGGACACCGATATGAAGCTGCGAATGCTTTGCCTTGCCGTGCTGCTTTTGCTTCCGGTTGCGCGGGCCGTCGCCGAGGAGGGGCCGCCGGCGGCGTCCGGCGGCGAGGCCGCGAAACCGGATCCTGCACCCCCGGCCGAGGCGGCAACCAAGCCGGAGGACCAGGCCGCACCGCCAAAACCGGAATCCGCCCAGCAGGCCGATACCAGGGAAGCGATCTGCCTGATGGTTGAATCGGCGGCGAAAGCCCAGGACCTGCCGCTGGAATTTTTCGCGCGGGTGATCTGGCAAGAGAGCCGGTTTCAATCCGACGCGGTGGGACCCGTCACCCGGAGCGGCCAGCGCGCCCAGGGCATCGCGCAATTCATGCCGGGGACCGCGGATGAGCGCCGGCTGCTGGATCCGTTCGATCCGGTACAGGCGCTGCCGAAATCCGCCGAATTCCTCAGCGAATTGCGCGGCCAGTTCGGCAATCTCGGCCTTGCTGCTGCGGCCTATAATGCCGGCCCGCGGCGGGTGCGGGAATGGCTCGACGGCACCGGATACATGCCGCAGCAGACCCGCAATTACGTGGTCGCCATCACCGGCTCGTCGGTCGAGGACTGGGCGGCGGCGGCCAAGACCGGCAAGAACCCGGACAAGCCGTCCGACCGCATGCCGACGTCGAGTTGCCGCGAGCTGATGGCGTTGCTCAAGCGCGCCCCCAATCCGTTCGTGACCGAGCTCGAGCAGCATGTGACGCTGAGCGCCGCCAGATTGTGGGGCGTGCAACTGGCCGCCGGCTTCAACCGCGACAGGGCGCTGGCGATGTATGCCCGCGCGATGAAGCGGCTCAGTTCAGTGATCGGCGACCAGGATCCCAGCCTCTTGAGCTCGACGCTGCGCAGCCGCGGCACCCGCGCGTTCTACCAGGTGCGGATCGGCGCCGATACGCGGCCGGCGGCCGACGACCTCTGCAACCGCATCCGCCGCGCCGGCGGCGCCTGCTTCGTGTTGCGCAACATGAACGTCAGGGGATGATGGCCGCGGATACTTGCCTTGTCCGGGCGCGGAGCAAACCTCCGCGCCCGATCCGGATCAGTTAGCGGTCTTGCCGCCGTCGACGTTGAGGATATGGCCCGTGATGAACGAAGCTTCGTCCGACGCGATGAAGACGATGGCGTTGGCAAGCTCCTCGGAGAGGCCGAGACGACCCATCGGAACACTTGTTGCCAGAGCAGCCTTGTTATCCGCGGTGCCGGTAAAACGGGTCAACATGCCGGTGTCCGTCGGACCAGGCGCCACGCCGTTCACACGGATTCCCGACTTGGCGATCTCGAGCGCCACCGACTTGGTGATGCCTTCGACGGCATGCTTGCTGCCGGCATAGATGGAAGCCCCCGCCGCACCCTCGTGC
>JAQGJF010000022.1 GCA_028290765.1 Tardiphaga sp. | reverse complement strand
CGGCGCTGCGCGAACGCGGCGTCGGCCTGCACCGGGTGACGCTGCATGTCGGGGCCGGGACGTTCCTGCCGGTCAAGGTCGACGACACCGCCGAGCACAAGATGCATGCGGAGTGGGGCACGATCTCACGCGAGACGGCCGATGCGCTGAACGCGGCGCGCGCCAGCGGCGGCCGCATCGTCGCGGTGGGCACCACGTCGTTGCGGCTGCTGGAGAGCGCGGCCACCGAGGACGGCCTCATCCATCCGTTCGCCGACGACACCGCGATCTTCATCACGCCGGGCTACCGCTTTCGCGCGGTCGATCTGCTGCTGACCAACTTCCATCTGCCGCGCTCGACGCTGTTCATGCTGGTATCGGCCTTCAGCGGTCTCGACACCATGACGAAAGCCTATGCACACGCCATCGCGTCAGGCTATCGCTTCTATTCCTATGGCGACGCCAGCCTGCTGTTTCGGGACACATCCACCTCATGACCGTTCCCAATCATTTTGAACTCCTGGGCACCGACGGCGTCGCCCGCACCGGCCAGTTGACGACGCCCCATGGCGTGGTACGGACGCCGGCCTTCATGCCGGTCGGCACCCTCGGCGCCATGAAGGGCCTGCACTGGCGCGAGGTACGCGACGCCGGCGCCGACATCGTGCTCGGCAACACCTATCATCTGATGTTGCGCCCGGGCGCGGAACGGATCGCGGCGCTGGGCGGCCTGCAGAGATTCACCACCTGGAACGGGCCGATGCTGACGGATTCCGGCGGCTTCCAGGTGATGTCGCTGGCGCAGCTGCGCAAGGTCACCGAGAAGGCGGTCACGTTCCGCTCGCATATCGACGGCGCCAGTTTCGAACTCTCACCGGAGCGAGCCATCGAGATTCAGCGGCTGCTGAACTCCGACATTGCCATGCAGCTCGACGAATGCGTGCGGCTGCCGGCGGAGCGCGCCGACATCGACCGCGCCATGCAGTTGTCGCTGCGTTGGGCCGAGCGCTGCAAGCGCGCCTTCGAGAACGCCCCGGAAGGCTACATGCTGTTCGGTATCGCCCAGGGCGGCGACGTGCCGGAGCTGCGCCGCGCCAGCGCCCAGGGCCTCGTGGACATCGGCTTTCACGGTTACGCGATCGGCGGCCTCGCGGTCGGCGAGCCGCAGGAGGTGATGCTGGCGATGATCGAGGAGGTCGTCCCGATCCTGCCGCAGGACCGGCCGCGCTATCTGATGGGCGTCGGCACGCCCGAAGACATCCTGGAATCGGTCGCGCGCGGCATCGACATGTTTGATTGCGTGCTGCCGACCCGCAACGGACGGCACGGGCTGGCGTTCACCCGGCTCGGACCGGTCAATCTGCGCAATGCCCGTCATGCCGACGATCCGCGACCGCTCGACGAGGAGAGTTCATGGCCGTCCGCGCGCCAATATGCGCGGGCCTATCTGCATCATCTGGTGAAAGCCGGCGAAACGCTCGGTGCCATGCTGTTGTCGGAGATCAACGTCGCCTATTATCAGAGCCTGATGCAGGGTATTCGCGAGGCGATCGCGCAAGGCAATTTTCAGGACTTTCGCGAACGGACCCGCGCCGACTGGGCGCGGGGTGATATTGAGCCGCGCTAGCGACATCGAATGAAGAGATCAGGCCGCCTCGAACCGCTTCAGCGAATGTTTGGTTACGAAACCGTAACCGCAGGTGTCGCAGGTCCAGAGATAGCTCACCAGATTTTCCGCGACAAAGGCGGAGGCTTCGGCGGCAACCATGGAATCCGCGCAAACCGGGCAGGTCGTTCGATCACTTCCACGCGAAGCAAAACGCGGCACGCTGGTCGACGGGATTTCAGCAATGGCTGTCATCGTGACCTCCTGGGCATCTGGCGTGAGTGTACCATAGCCCGGAATGTTTGACGATGTCGCAACACAAATACGTTGGTTTTAAGAGATTTCGGCTCGCAGGGTTTTGCAGTGCAGCGATTGGACGCTGCGGTGGATTGCCGCTTGCATCGCAGCACCACCTCGCACTAATGCAGAAGGCCTTAAGCGCGAGCCTTCCGGATTGAATCATGATCGCGCCCTAGGCTTTTGATTGAGCATGACCTTTTTGAAAAGCCCGCGCCCCGCTCCGGTGGGGCACGCTTCGGTTTCGAGCACGTTAGCCCCTGGAGGACCAGTTCATGGACACGTCATCAAGCACCAGCGCAGTGCACGCGCAGCGTCCCGGCCGAGGTCGTGTTTTCGACAGCATCGTCGATGCGATCGGCGATACGCCGATCGTGCGGCTGCGCAGATTGCCGCAGAGCCAAGGTGTTAACGCGACCATCCTGGCCAAACTGGAATATTTCAATCCGGCGGCGAGCGTGAAGGATCGTATCGGCGCCGCGATGATCGTCGCGATGGAGAAAGCCGGCGTGATCAATGCGGACACCGTGCTGATCGAGCCGACCTCGGGCAATACCGGCATTGCGCTGGCCTATGTCGCCGCGTCGCGCGGCTATCGGCTGAAGCTGGTGATGCCGGAATCGATGTCGATCGAACGCCGCAAGATGCTGGCGTTTCTCGGCGCCGAAATCGTCCTGACGCCGGCGGCGCAGGGCATGAAGGGCTCGATCGCAACCGCCGAAGAACTGGTGCGCACCACCCCGAACGCGGTGATGCCGCAACAGTTCAAGAACCTGGCCAACCCCGACATCCACCGCCGCACCACCGCGGAGGAGATCTGGAACGACACCGGCGGCAACCTCGATTTCTTCGTCGCCGGCGTCGGCACCGGCGGCACCATCACCGGCGTCGGCCAGGTGCTCAAGCCGCGCAAGCCGTCGCTGCGCGTCGTCGCGGTCGAACCGGAGGAAAGCCCGGTTTTGTCGGGCGGCCAGCATTCTCCGCACAAGATTCAGGGGATCGGCGCCGGGTTCATTCCCGAGGTGCTGGATCGCTCGGTGATCGACGAGATCGTCAAGATCAACAGTGCCACCGCGATCGAAACTTCCCGGGCGCTGGCGCGCAACGAAGGCATTCCCGGCGGCATCTCGTCGGGGGCGGCGATCGCCGCCGCGCTGCAGATCGGCAAGCGGCCGGAAAACGCCGGCAAGACCATTCTGGCGATCGTGCCGTCGTTCTCGGAGCGCTATCTGTCGACGGTGCTGTTCGAGGGAATTTGATCGGAGAGAAGGTTACTGCGATGTCACAGCCACCCAGGCGACCACGGACGCTCAACGATGCCCGCACCGAAGCCGAGGCGGCGTTCAAGAAGACGACGACCAAGGTGATCGAGGAACCGCCAAAAAAGACGGCGATTCCCGGGGTGAAAGAATTGGTGTCGTTGCGGATCGATCAGGACGTTCTCGAGCATTTCCAGGAGGGAGGCGCCGGCTGGCAGGATCGGATCAATGACGCGCTTCGGAAGGCCATCGGAAAGTAGCTTGCGCTACAGGCGGTGAGGGCCTGGCGTGGCCCGTCAGGGCGCGGGCCTGACGTTCTGGTTGAGGCTGAAGAAATTGGTCGGATCATATTTGGCCTTCAACTCGGCCAGCCGCGCGTAATTGCCACCGAAGCCGGCCCGGCTTGCGTCTTCGCCGGTGTCGCTGGTCAGGGTCAACACCTGGCCGCCGCTCGAATAGGGTTTTAGCGCATCCCACAGGTCGCGCGCCCAGCCGATATGCCGATCATTTTCCGCGCTATCGATCCATTGCGCCGAAATCACGATGTTGTACTCGGCCTGCCGCTGGGCAAACGCCGTTGCATCCGGACTGACGCGTGTTGCCGCACCGCCATAGAACTCGATGACGATGCCGGACAGCGGCGACCGGCTGCGGTTGGCGTGGTCGATGATGACATCGAGCGCCGCGTCGCTGAGCGATAAGAGGAAGGTCGACTTCCAGTAATTGTGGGTGCCATCGGGAAACCCACCTTCGAACAGTTTTTGCATGGCCGGAAACGGAATCGGTTGAACGGCATCGAGGATCGGCGTGCCGAAGCCGCGCAGCGGTTTGAGCACGCGCTCGCCTTCGGCAAGGTCACCGCAATAGCACATGGCAATGGCGATCACCGGGGCGCCTTCCGGCGTCCAGATCAGCCCGCCATAGGCTGTCACTTCTTCCGGCGCCGTGGTCATGAAGGCACGGTAGTTGCGAAACACCACGCCGGCCTGGTCGCGCGGATAGAGCATGAGGCCGCCCAGCACGATGGAGACCGGATGCAGCCGGTATTGGAACGACGTCACGATGCCGAAATTGCCGCCGCCGCCCCGCATTCCCCAGAACAGATCCGGATTGACGGTCTCGCTGGCGGTGACCAGTTGGCCCTCGGCGGTGACCACTTCGCAGGAGACAAGGTTGTCGCAGGTCAGCCCGTATTTGCGCACCAGCCAACCGACGCCACCGCCAAGCGTGAGGCCGGCGATGCCGGTCTTCGACACCGCCCCGGTCGGGACCGCCAGGCCATAGGCATGGGTTTCGCGGTCGACATCGCCCAGCGTCGCGCCGCCCTGGACGCGAACCGTGCGCGATTGCGGATCGACGACGACGCCCTTCATCGCCGACAGGTCGATGACCAGCCCGTCGTCGCACAAGGCGCGGCCGGCGACGTTGTGGCCGCCGCCCCGGACCGACACCAGCAGGTCGTTCGCCCGGGCAAATTTCACCGCGGCGACGACGTCGGCGGCACCCGAGCAGCGCGCGATCGCGCCGGGATATTTGTCGATGCTCGCATTCCAGATCCGCCGCGCCGCGTCGTAATTCGCGTCGCCGGGCAGGACGACCTCCCCGCGAAAATCGAGCTTGAGGGTTTCGATCAGCGATGAATCGATGGCAGGCTTGCTGCGCGACGCCGGCTTTGGCTTGGCCATCCTGATCCCCGTTCGACACGATGTCGTCGCGAGCAGGATAAAGCCGGGCCGCTACGCCCCGGTTACGGCCTTGGGGGTTCGTGTTACCGGCGTAACGCTTCGGAAACTCAGCGGCCGAACATGCCGCCGACAACTCCGCCGATGAACCGGCCGGGTCCGTCAAGTCCGCGACCTCCACCGCCACCGCCGCCCCCACCGCCACGCCGGGCGCGGCGCTCAGGGGCTGCGCGCTCTTCGGGTTCGTCAGCCTTGGCGACGATCTCGCTCAGCAGCGCGGTATGCTGCGGCTTGTTGAGGAAACCGGTCTTGGGATAACCGCGCGCGGCCTGCCAGCGCATGATCACCGAGCGGGTCGATGCCTCGAACTTGCCGGTGACCTTGGTATCGAAACCAAGGCCGGTGAGGCGGCGCTGCACGTCGCGGCGCTGCCCCTTGTCGAGACCGATCTGGTCTTCCGAAACCTGCGTCGCCTCGTCGGTGTAGACCGCCTTGTCGACGCCGGTCGTCAGGTTGCGCGTCGTGGTCGAGGGGCCATCCTGCAATGAGGCGATCCGCGCCAGCGCCAGCGACTTGAACTGCCCGTTCGGATAATTGGTGAGGTAGGCGTTCAATTCCTCCGGCTTGTTGGACTCCTTGATCGAGCGCCAGAACTCGAGCTCCACTTCCGAATTCGCGGTGGCGGTGGCGGCGGGAGGGGAAGCTGCCGGCGCCGTACCGGCTGCCGACGCGGCCACCGGATTCAGATAGACCGAACCGATCAGGTTGGTATGGCCCCAGGGCAATTGCTGCTTCTGGGTTTCTTCGTTGACCTGGGCGCGAACCTTGGTCATCGCCTGCTGGATTTCGACGCCGGGGGCGGTCAGGTTGGCCAGCAGCGCGCGGGTGAACGGGCTGTTGGTGCCCTGCTGGCCATCCAGGGCGGTCTGGCCCGGTCCGGTGGCGAAAGCGATCAACGTACCTTCGCCGGACTTCATCTCGGCGAGGCCGGAGGCCACCGAAACGCTGCGGGTGGTCGAGGATGAGCGGATCTTTGCCGCGAACGGATTGTCGCGGCAGGCATCGAGGAACACCAGCTTGACCTTGGCATCGCCCATGGTCTGTTCCAGCGTCAGGTCGACGTTGATGGCGGCGCCGAGCTTGACGTCCATTTCCGATTTCAGATTGGCGTCGACCGGCAGCAGATAATTGGTGCCGTTCACCGCGATGCCGTGGCCGGCATAGAAGAACAATGCCACGTCGGCGCCTTGTGCTTTCTTGCCGAAATCCAGCAATCGTTCGGTCATGGCGTCGCGCGTTAGATTGGCGCCTTCGACCACCTCGAAACCGACGTTTCGCAGCGTGGCGGCGATCGCCTTGGCGTCGATCGGGGGGTTGGGAAGCGGCTCGACATTCTTGTACGCACCGTTGCCGACGACGAAGGCGACGCGGCGTTCGGCCTTGGCGGCCTGTGCCGAAAACAAAACGCAGATCATGGTGAGAGCGACGATGACGTGGTGCTGGAAGAGCTGGCGCATGTCGAAATCCCCCAAAGACGAATCCGGCGTTGCGAATTCATGTCCTGCCCAGAAGCCTACCACGAAGACGCCGATTGCACATGGCTTGTGTATAAAGACGCCACCGGTTCCTTGGTGATTTGGGTCAGGATTGGTCGCTGCGTGCTCAGATACCGGCGCGGGCAGGCACGGGATCGGCGCTTTTCAGGTTCAAAAGATTGCCCGTCAGGATCAGGATGGCGCCGAGCACGGTGTAGATATCCAGCCGCTCGGCGTAGAGCAGCCAGCCGGCCGTGGCGCTGAGCGGGACGCGCAGGAAATCCATCGGCACCACGATGGTCGCGTCCGCATAGAGCATCGCGCGCGCCATGCAGAAGTGCGAAAACGTGCCGCAAAAGGCGATCACGACCATCCAGCTCCAGGCATAGGTCGAGGGCCATTGCCACCAGTAGATCGCCGGGAAAAAGCCGGCGGCGGACTGGATCACGATCATCCAGAAGATGATCGCCACGGTGCTCTCCGTCCGCGTCAGGGATTTCATCATGGTGATGGAGATGCCGAAACCGACGGCCGCGCCGAGCGCAATCAACTGGCCGGGATTGATCGCATTGGTGCCGGGGCGGACGATCACGGCGACGCCGACGAGACCGAGCACGATGGCGAGGATCTTCCAGCCGGTCAGGCGCTCGCCGAGGTAGCTCGCGGCAAGGATCGCGGTCCAGATCGGCATGGTGAATTCAATCGACACCACCTCGCCCAGCGGAATCAGCGTCAGCGCGAAGAACCAGCCCAGTTGAGCGGCGTAGTGAACGAGGTTGCGCCCGATATGTTGCAGCGGCCGCCGTGTCTTCATCGCGGCAAATCCGCCGCTGAGATGCACCAGCGGGTACAGCATGAAGAAGCCGACGATGGAACGCACTTCCATGATCTCGAAAACATTGAGTTCGCGCGTAGTCTCGCGGCCGGCCACGGCGACGATCAGCATCAGCGAAAGCCAGCCCGCCATCCACAGCGCGGCTTTTGATTTTGAGGGCGATCGATCCATCCGACGGGCGGTGCCAGTTTTTCGTTGCGATGCGGGAGGCGGGGAGGACGCAAGAGGCGCCCGTATCGGCGAATTGGGGTGGCTTGGCAACGGCTAAATATGCTGATGCAGCGATGCGCCGCCGATCAAAGGCGACGATAAATCGATTGGAGATTCGGTGTGGGAGCATCCACGCAATCGGTGTTAGAGAGGCGGCCAAGGCTTCCCGAGCGACCAAGGCTTCCCGAGCGGCCAAGGCTTCCCGAGCGGCCAAGGCTTCCCGAATGGACATCTTAGATGACGAACCGATCCACTTCCGCAGATTTCGTAACCGCCTTCGCGACCGGCTGGCCCGAAAACCAGCCCGACCTGATGATCGTGTCATTGACGACACAGAAGGGTGTGCAGGATTTTGCCATCAACAAGAGCCAGGCGCTCCTGATCGCCAAGACCATCAAGGAAACCGCCGCCAAACTGTCGGAGCCGAAGCAGTCGTAGGGGGTGAACCGTTCACCGGTGTTCCGCCATGCAAACGAAATCGCCCGGTCCAATAGAGCGGGATGATTTTAGGTTAGATCGACGACATCAGCCCCGTCATTGCGAGCGAAGCGAAGCAATCCAGGAGCCAAGGAAGAAAGCCTGGATTGCTTCGTCGCAAGAGCTCCTCGCAACGACGGAGTTGGCGATGTCGATTCAGCTTAAAGTCATCTCGCTTTAGGCAAGCGAGCGACGCCATCCTTCGGACGGCTATGCCGGGCGAGACGGGTTCGCAGCTGCTGTTGAGCCTACGACCGCGTCAGTGAAATCGACGCGCTCTTGATCTGGCCCTGCGAGGTTATCGAGACCGACTGCTTGTTGCCGGTGGTTCGCAGCGAGACGTTGGCGGTAAAGGACGGAGCACTGACGACGACATTGAATTGGCCGCGACCGGCGCGCCCTTCCAGGCTTCCGCTGACGTTGCGGCTGGCTTCGCTCCAGCTACCCGAGAGCACGCCATTGTTGGCGGTGACATCGCTCCTCAGATCGAACTTGTAGCTGTCGCTGGCGCAGACCAGGCTCTGGTTGAGGCCATCGCCGTCGTGGCTCACCGCATAGGTGGCGCGGCACCGGATCCGTTCCTTCGCCCCGTCATCGAGTTCGATGGTGCCGGCGCCGGACCAGACGCCCGCCATCCCGGCGAACGGGGCCGACTGGGCATAACCCGGCGAGCCGGAGATCAGCATTGCCGCGCACAAAGCCGCAGCGCCGGTGAGGGGCCGTGAAAGTCTGCTACCCGGTGTCATGGACTTACCCTTGGTTACTGGCGCGAAGCCTCCCAGCGACCGCTGCAGGGAACGCCGCCCGACGCGCCGTTCCATTTGCCCGATCCGCTGTTGCCGCTCAGCTGGCCGTTGGCATAAGCGGCGCCGATCGACACCTTCACGGTGCCCTCGCGGCCAACACGGCCGGAGACATCTGCGCCGGGAGCGGAAACCTTTCCGTCCGTCACCGTAAGTGGGTAGTGGGCCGACGCTTCACAGCTGCCGGACTTGGTCACGATGGTCACATTCCAGAGACCGTCATAGGGCGTCTGTGCTGTCGCCGGAGCGGCTGTAAGGGCTGCCGCGGTAAGGATGATGGAAGTGCATAAAACGTTGCGAATGCGATCGATGCGCATGAATCAGTTCCCCGATTTGTGTGAGGCGCCCCTTATCGCGACGCTTTGTGTCCAAAGTTTGCTGCAATGCGGCAATTATTTGATTTACCCCACGGATCAGCAATCTGCGAGGCGTGATTTGGTTCCCGGTTAACGGCCCGATTTTTGATTTATTTTCGGCGGACCGCAGGTGGACTCGGGGGCCGGTCCCGGATCCCGCAACCAGCGCCAAAAGTTAACGGCGGCTACTCTGAGAGCTTGGGCGCGCGGGTGGCGAACTGCTCGTCCTGGGGCTTCGACGGCAGGGTTTTGTGGGTGGTGGCGTAATCGATGACCTCTGCCAGCAGTTTTTGGCCGAGCGGAGCCAAGGCGCGTTCCCATAATTCCCGGGCGGTTTCGCCTTTCCTGACAAAACACCATTCCTGGATGGCGATGGCGCCGGCGTCCATCCGGTCGGCGAGATGATAGATGGTGCCGCCGGCGATCGGATCGCCTTCGCGGATGGTCCACTCGACGGCGGCGATGCCGCGGTGGCGCGGCAGCAGCGACGGGTGATAGCCGATCCCGCCGAGTTTTGCCGTCGCCAGCGCCTCGCGGCTGACGCGGGCATGGCTGTGGGCGGTTACGATCAAATCGCTGTGGGGGGCGATTTCATCGGCGACGACGAGTTTGGGATCGGCCTGGACGGTGACCTCGATGCCGGCGGCGCGTGCCGCGGCCGCCAGCCGGTCGTCGGCATCGGCCACCACCACCCGCGCGATCTCGACATCGCGCTTTCGCAACATCTCCAGCGTGGTGACGCCGAAATGGCGGGAGCCGACAAGCGTAATCCGCATCATAATGGGTGTTTCCGTCGCAGGTGGGGGCAGGGATCTCGGGGGCTGGTTTTCAGGCTGAAGCCACCCGGGATTTAGCCACATCCCATCCCTGCCGTCGATCCCGCGGCAACGGGTTCCGGACGTAGCCCACAGCTCACATGCGGCGGTTTGCGCCTCTATCGCGCCACGTTTCTAGTGGATCGATTCCATGAAATCTATCTTGCGTCATTCCGGGATGTGTTCCGGCCGGCGATAGCCGGTCGGAGCGCAGGCCCGGAATCCATAGCCCCTGCGGTGGTTATGGATTCCGGGCTCGCTGATGCCGCGCTTCGCGCGTCACACGCGCCCCGGAATGACGAGTGTTGCTGGTGGTCGTTACGGACCGATATGATTCGAATTTTGGAAACGTTGAACTAGCAGCCGCGGCAGATGCTCTTCAGCCGGGCGTTCATGCGAGCGTCCTCGGCGGAGATGGAGTCGACATATTTCGAGGGATCGACTTTTGAGGCCTTCGGCCCTGGCGCCCTCGCGGCCGATGTTTCGGTCGGCGAAGCCTTATCGTAACAGCCGAGCCTATCGGTCGGGTTGGCGATGGATTTGCATTCCGGGGTCTGGGCCAAAGCGGCCTGGAACATGGCTGCCTGGGACAGCACACAAAACGAAATGAATAACGCAATTATTCTCATCGTGTCTCCCAATGGCCAGGCAAAGCGCCCGGCGTGTCGTTTGAAATAGGATGATTCAAGGGTGTTCAGGGAACGTTCGCTCGCGTTCCTCAATGCCGCTTCATCCGCAACAAATCAATCGCAATATATAGGCAGCCTCATATAGGCAGCCTCGCACCGAGCCTGCGCCAGGCAAGGTCCGCGGCACGCGCGCCCGCTAAGTCTTCGGCAAGTACCAGTCGTCGGCCTGTCTCTCCTGCTTCGGATCGGCCGCGCAGGGTTTGATGCTGTAGTGATCTTCCAGCCTGGGTTTGCCGTTGTCGTCCACGACCAGGCCCGCAATATCGGCGTGTTCCCAGACCTCGTCCAAGGTCGGGAATGAGCGGCTCAATTTGTCGTCGTTTCGAACAGCGCATAGGGCATGGAACCTTCCTTTTCCGCATAACGTCGCGGCCGCGCCGGGTGTTCCGTTGGGTGCTCCGATCCGCTGGATACCTACAGCGGCTTGAAGAATGTTCCCGTTTCGTTCACTTTGATGTCGGCGAGACGGAGATGGCAATGCCGGACCTTTCATTCATTCGGGCTGAAATCGAGCGGATGCGGGTTCAAATCCGAAGGCAGCAAAAGGACATTCTGGCGCTGCAGCGATCGGGGATCCCGACCCGTTCGGCGGAAGAGCTGTTGGCCAAGATGCGCAACACCGTCGATGCTTTGTGCGTTCAACGCGACCGGTTGCTTGGCAAGGCGCGGCTGCGAAAAGGCATGAAGTCGGAATGTCTTATGAGCCAGCAGGCCATCGCCGACATTCGACACAAATCCTAAAATTTCCTCCGCCGCGAAACCATCAAAATAAATTGGCGTTATCGCAGTGGGATCAATCGGAGGAACAGGACATGTTGAGAAAGGCAGCAATCATCGTCGCGGCGGTCGCCGCGCTCGCCGCCGCCACCACGGCGCCGGCAGAGGCTCGCTGGAGAGGCGGCGGATGGGGTGGTCCAGGCCTCGCCTTCGGTCTGGCCGCCGGCGCGCTTGCCGCCGGAGCCGCCGGCGCCTATGGGCCCTACGGCTACGGCTACGGGTATGGTCCGCGCTATTACGGCTATTATGGCGGCCCCGGCCCGTACGCGTATTACGGCGGCCCGTATTACGGCCCGCGTCGCTACTACCGGTATAGCTATTGGTAAGTTCTCGGAATCATAGGTTCGGTAAAGCAGAAGCCCGGGGCACCGCTCCGGGCTTTTTTCATGTCAAAATGAACGGCATTCCGCCACGCAGGGCGATGAAATCCTGCATCGGTCGTTCCTTGGCGAGAGCCTCGATGACGCTTGTCGGAACACCGACCGCCGCGGATGTTTGCGCCTTGCGAATGGCCAGGTCGCCGGTGTAGCCCCGCGCATCGTCCAGTCTCTCGAAATGAAGCAGCTTTCCGGCTTCATCGACGACAGCGATGCTGACGCACACGTCGTGTCGTCGCGCGGCTTCAAGGCAGCGAGCCGCAATGGTCTTGGCATCGTGGGAAATGAGGGTGGGTTTTGTTTGCATCGCCAAACTCCAAATCGGGCGCTGCTGCGCCACGTGCCGAGGGCACATGGTTCCTGATTGTAGCATATTCGCCGGATCGGATCGATCCGAGCTGCTACAAAGGGCGGCGTCATTGGCAAGTTTCGCTGGGAGGAAGCAGACATGATTCTGGTAACGGGCAGCATTCTGGCGCGTGACGACACGTTCGAGGACGTGCGTCGGCTCAGCCTCGAGCACGTCGAGCGCTCGCGCCAAGAACCGGGCTGCATTTCCCATGCCGTGCATGTGGACTGTCAAAATCCGCTGCGCCTGTTCTTCTTCGAGCAATGGGCCGACGAGGCGGCGTTGCGCGTCCACTTCGCCGTGCCCGCCACGCGGGAGTTCGTGAAATCCCTGAGAGACCGGATCGTGGAGACTTCAGGAACGGAAATCTATCGCGCCGAAGCGATTCCGAGTCCGAGGTAGCGCAGACAATGACGGCGCCGGCGATCGTCGCATGTCTTCCAGCCTGACGCGGAATTGTCGTCCGGCGCGCGCTCCCACCCGGCCAAATTGCCAGACTAGGGTCTGTTGAGATTCATCTGGAATTGATGACTGCGGCGGCGAGATAGATCATTGCCGCGAAG
>JAQGJF010000002.1 GCA_028290765.1 Tardiphaga sp. | reverse complement strand
GCCGCACCACAGCGCTTCCCGGTCATATTGGATCACTCCGTGATCCAATATGACCGGGAAGCGCCGTAGATTCTCGTGTTGGCGCATGTCCTTGTCGGCGAACCGGATCCCACTTCGCCGGGACATACGCTAGGCGCGACGCCGCAAAGCAAATGATGAAATAGGTCAGCGCCGCGAAACCGTAGAGTTCGACCAGACGCCCGTCGCGGCTGCCGACGACGGACGCCGCCGTCATGAAATCATGCAAGCCGATGACATAGACCAGCGACGTGTCCTGAAACAGCGCGATGCTCTGGGTCAGCAGCACCGGCGTCATCCGGCGAAACGCCTGTGGCAGGATGATGTAGCGGTAGGTCTGGGTCCGGCTCAATCCGGTGGCCAGGGCCGCTCCGGCCTGACCGCGGGAAACGCCCTCGATCCCGGCACGGATGATTTCGCTGTAATAGGCAGCCTCGAACAAAGTGAACGCGATCAGCGCGGACAGGAATGCTCCCACCTGGCGGCCGGTCACCAGCGGCACCAGCAGATAGAACCAGAAGATCGCCATGATCAGCGGGACGGAGCGCAGCCCGTTGACATAGAAGGCGGCCAGCGCCGCGATCGGTTTGGGAGCACTGATCCGCAGGATCGCGATCAGGGTTCCGAGCGTGATGCCGCCGGCCATCGCCAGCACCAGAAGCTGCAGGCTCGTCAGCATACCGCGGCCAAGAAACGGCAGCGACCGCACGATGACGCCAACGTCGAAGCCATCCATGATTCAGGTCCTCGCCAGCGTGCCGGGGATCGCGACGCGGGCCTCGACGGCGCGCATGACCATGACCACGACCCCGCTCAGCGCGACATAAATCAGCGTCGCCGCCGTCAACGCCTCGATGCCCTGGAACGTCGCGCTCTCGATCTGCCGGCTCTGGCCGGTGAGTTCGAGCACGCCGATGGTCAGCGCCAGCGACGAGTTCTTGATGATGTTCAGGAATTCGGAGGTCAGCGGCGGCAGTATGCTGCGTGCGGCCAACGGCAGCAGGACGTAACGATAGATTTGCGCCGTGGTCATGCCGGTCGCGGCCGCCGCCATCCCCTGCCCGCGACCGACGCCGTCGATTCCGGCCCGGACCTGTTCGGCGACGCGCGCCGCCGTGAACAGGCCGAGCCCTATCACCGCCGTCCAATATTCCGGCTGCGGAAAATCACGCTTCAGCCAGCGGCCCCACTCTGCCGGGAGCAGCTCGGGCAGCACGAAATACCAGATGAAAAGCTGGACCAGCAGCGGCACGTTCCGGAAGATTTCGACATAGGCCGTGCCGATCCCACGCGGTACCGGCGAAGCCAGGGTTCGCAGCACCCCGACGGTGAGGCCGACGCCAAGCGCGATCAGCCAGGCCGCACCGGCAACGAGAAGCGTCCATTGCAGGCCCGAGACGAGCCAGTCGAGGTAAGGTTCGCTCACCAGGACGTGCCAGTTCCACCGATAGGTCATGCGGGTCTCACGAAGTCACGACGACATGAAGGCTGCGGCGGCCTGACGGCTCAAAGCGTGTCGGGAATCGCCTGCACCCGGAAGGCGGCGCGCAGATCATCGTCGAGCGCGATGCCATACGGTCCGAACCATTTGTCATAGAATTTCTCGGCGCTGCCGCTGCGAAAGGTTTCGGCAAAGGCCCGCCGCACCAGCAATGCGAAATCCTGGTCGCCACGCTGCATCATGGCGCTGTAGGGATCGTAGGTGAGCAACCGTCCGACGACCTTGAGCGATCCGGCCGGCTGCGCCTTGGTCGCGGCGAAGATCTTGATCTGGCCGCCATCGGCGAGGAAGGCATCGACGCGATCGGTCTGGACCAGCAAGGCGCCTTCCGCCAGATCGCGGGCATAGACGAAGCGGATCCCCAGATTCTTCTCGTCATTGAGGCGCCGCGCCGCGGCTTCGTTGCTCGAGGCCTGCAACACCGCGACGCGCTGGCCCTTGAGATTTTCGAATTCGGCGACGCTGGCGGATGCCTTGACCAGCACCTGCGTGCCGGTGACGTAGAAGATCGGCGAGAATTCGACCTGCTCCTGCCGGACCAGGAAATTGGTGGTCGTTCCGCATTCCAGATCGATCGTGCCGTTGGTGACGAGCGCGATGCGGTTGGTGGTGTTGATGGGCACGTATTTGATATTCAGATCGGGACGGTTCAGCCGCTTCCTGACAGCCTCCACGACCGGCATGCACATGTCGATCGAGTAGCCCTCGACCTGCTGTTGTGCATTGATGAAGGAATAGGGGACAGAAGCTTCCCTGTGGCCGATGCTGATTTCGCCGCGTTCGGCGATCCTCTTGAGGATCGGGCTGGCGCCCGGCCCGGCGCCGTTAGTGCTCTGCTGGGCGGCCAACGGCGCCGAGGCCGTCAGCAAGGCGGCAACGAGAACCGCCAACCGACGTTCGAACGACAGGGGAAACCAGGTCATATCAACCTCCCGATGAACCAAGCAGCGGCCCCTTTCGGGGTGCAGCGACCCTGTCACCCCGGTGTCGGCAGAGCCAATGCGGATATGCGCTGGAGCAATGAGCAACGCGCATCGCCGCGCTGGTGCGGCGGCTGAAATGCGGTGATAGGCTCGCGGAATGGGTCGGCACTCGCCAGGCCCTTGGCAGAGGACGGTCCATGCTCGACATCCGGTGGCTCGAAGATCTCATGGTCATTGCCGAGACGCGCAATTTCACCAAGGCATCGGAGATCCGCAATGTTACCCAATCGGGGCTGAGCCGCCGCGTGCAGGCGCTCGAACATTGGGCCGGCGTCCCGCTGATCGACCGCCATCGCTCGCCGATCGATCTGACCGAGGCCGGGTACAAGATGCTCGCCACCGCCAATCAGGTTCTTGGGCAGCTTCACGGTGTCCGACGGACAGTCCGGCAGGATCACGAAAACCGGATGCGCAGCATCACCTTCGCCGCGCCGCATATCCTGTCCGTCACGTTTTTTCCGCGCTGGCTTCCGGCGTTGCAGGCGCGCATGGGAGCGATCCGCTTCTCGGTGACGTCGGACAATCTTCCCGCCTGCGCGGCGGCGCTCGATGATGGCGTCGTCGATTTCGTCGTCTGCCTCGTGGACGAACGCGAGCGGATGCTGAGAAGCGCCGGCCGGCCGATGGCGATCGAGGGCTGCGCCTCGATTATGATCGGACGGGAAAAACTGCTGCCGCTGTCGGCGCCGCAACCGGACGGATCGCCGACGCATCGTCTCGACGGCGACCTGAAGCTCCCGGTGTCATTTCTCGGCTACAGCCCGGAATGCTCGCTGGCCTGGGCCGTGGAGCAGCTGACAAATTCGAGAACGGATCTGCCGAGGCTGAATTGCCTCTATGAGAACTCCCTGGCCGACGGCCTGCGAACGATGGCCCTGTCGGGCTTCGGCGTCGCCTGGCTGCCCTTGAGCACCACCCATCAGGATATTCTGCGCAACAAGCTGGTCCGCGCGGGTAACTCGAACTTCGACATCGACCTCGACATCCGCATCTATCGCGCGGCCCGCCCAATGTCGAAGAAGGCCGAGGAACTCTGGACGCAATTGCTGGCGCAGGAGAAGGTGCTGGATTGTCTCGATACGGCGGCTTTCCAGAACGGCGAACGGCAGCACGCGTCCGAGAAGGCCGTTTGATGGGCCACTTGGCATTCTGGATTTTGGCATCCGAATTGATGCCTTTACCGAAGCCCACCGCTTGATGGCTGTACTGCAAAATGCGCTACAGAATGCTAAATAGCTATTTTGGAGGTTTCTCTCATGCCCCGGGCGGTTAAACGCAAGGAGCACCCGCTTTCCATGCGGCTGCCCGAAGCTGACATTGCTCTTATCGATCGGGCGGCAACGTTGCGCGGCCGCTCACGCACCGACTTCGTGCGCGACGCGGCGGTACGTGCAGCCGAGGATGTGCTGATGGAGACGGTACCTGTTCGGATGAGTCCTGCCGGATTTAAAGCCTTCATGGCGGCATTGTCGGGACCGGCCACAGTGGTCCCCGAGATCGTTGAAATCTTCAAGCGCCCGGCGCCTTGGGAGGCTCGCAGCTCAAAAACCGGAAGCTGAGGTTGGCAATCTCCGGCCCCGAATTGCTGACGGCGGCCGATGATCTCGCCAGGTTCTCCTGCGGCCAGCCGTCCCTCGATCGCTGGCTCAAAACGCGAGCACTCTCCAACCAGGAGAAGGGCTTCACGGCCGTTCTTGTCGTCCATGAAGCCGGTCGAGTAATCGGTTATTACGGTCTCGCGCCCACAGCAATTGTGCCGTCAATACTGCCGCGGTCTATCCGGACCGGCCAGCCGCCCGACCCTGTCCCGTGCCTGTTGCTCGGGCAGCTTGCGACGGATCAGAATTGGATTGGCAAGGGACTTGGCACGGGCCTACTCAAACATGCATTGCAACGCTGTGTCACGGCCGCAAACCTCATCGGAGGTCGCGCGCTGATTGTCAACGCGGTTGATGCTGAAGCTGCCGCATTCTGGAAACGACGCGGGTTCATTCCCTCGAAGGACGACCCGCTCATTCTGTTCAGGTCGATCGCCGACATTGCAGTATCGCACCGCTAAGTTATCCTCTCCTGCCGGATCAGGCCGGCAGCGGCGACCCCTTGGTCTCCGGCAGGAAAAACGCGGCAATGATTCCAACCACGTAGATCGACGCCAGCACCATGGCGGCGTGACCGAAGCCGCCGAATTGCGTGATCATGGTGCCGGCGAGCAGCGGCCCCAGGAAGGCAATGAAGCGTGGCCCGTTGAAAGCGAAGGCCAGCGCGGTTGCCCGCATGCGGGTCGGATACAGCTCCGGAAGCCAGACCGGCATCCAGGTGTATTGCCCGTTGCTGAAGAACGCATTGACCATCGCGAGCAGCAGCAGCAGCTTCAGATCGGTCGTCACGAAGAACAGCACCGGCGTCATCGCCAGCGCCAAGACGAAAAATACGATCGTGACCGGCTTGCGGCCGAAGGCGTCCATCAGGAAGCCCATGCTGAGATAGCCGAGCACCGAGCCGATCGTATAGGCCATGCCGGCGTAGCTTGCCCACTGGGCGGCGTTGAAGCCTTCCTTGACCGCCAGCGAGCCGATGAACGGCGGCACCCAGGTCGAAATGCCCCAGAAGCCCACCGTGGTGGTCAGCGACATCAGGAAAACCACGATGGTCCGCCGACGCAGCGATGCTTCGGTAAAGAGATCGAACAGCGTGAAACGCGTCAATTTTTCGGCCGCTTCGCCCAGTGAAACGCCCGACTTCTTTTGTTCGACCGCCACCCGCCGCTTCTGGTTGGCTTCTTCCCAGATTTTCGATTCCGGAATGGCGCGCCGGATCCACAGGGTGAGCAGCGCGGGAAGCACGCCAAGCGCGAACATGTAGCGCCAGGCATCCGGACCGGCCGGACTGAGAAACAGCCAGGTGAACGACGCCAGGAAAAAGCCGAGACCGAGCCCGCATTGCATGATGCCGGCCCCCTTGCCGCGGGCGCGATCCGGCCACAGTTCGGCGAGCATCGAACTGCCGGTGGCCCATTCCGATCCGATGGCGATACCGACCAGAAACCGCAACGCCACGAACGACATCCAATCGAACGCGAATGCGCTGAGCCCGGTCGCGATCGAATAGGCGATGATCGCGATCACCATGGTGCGCTTGCGGCCGATATAGTCGGCCAGAATTCCACCCAGCATGCCGCCGATACCCCAGCCGAGCAAGGTGATCGCGATCACGGTGCCGATATAGGATGGTATCTGCGCATATTGCGACGGATCGAGCAGCTGGCGCAGCGCGACGCCGGCGGTGAGAATCAGCGCATAGGTTTCGAAACCATCGAACAACCAGCCGAGGTTCGAGGCAATCAGCGCATTCCATTGCGAACGCGACAACGCGCTGTACCACGGGCCTTCTGTTGCATAAGTCGTCATCTTGATCCCCCCAATTTTACTTTATATCTTATGCGCGCGCCGTTTTTCGTGCGGCACTCTTCACGGCGTTGATGATCTCCGGATAAGCCGCGCAGCGGCACAGATTTCCCGCCAGATAGTCCCTGATTTCTTCATCCGTCGGCATCGGCTTTTCTTCCAGCAGCTTGTGCGTCATCAGGATGAAACCCGACGTGCAAAAACCGCACTGGAACGCGCCTTCCTCGATGAAAGCCTGCTGCACCGGGCTCAGATGCAGGTCGCGATCGAGGTGCTCGATCGTCTCGATCGTCTTGCCGTCGACGAATGCTGCCGGACACAGGCAACCCGACACCGCAAGGCCGTCAACGATCACGGTGCAGCAGCCGCACAGACCCTGGCCGCAGCTCTCGCGGGCGCCGTAGAGATCCAGCCGGTTCAACAGCTCGACGAGATTTTCATGGGTCTGAACGAGCATCTCGGTCTTGCTTCCGTTCAGTACGAAGCTGATCCGCTTGGCATGCTGATTCATCTC
>JAQGJF010000122.1 GCA_028290765.1 Tardiphaga sp. | reverse complement strand
TACGCAATCGCAGTCTAGAAGATGCGGGACTGAGCGATTCAGGCTGGCCGGGATCGACGGAACGCGGCGACCTCAACTGATCGTCGCGCCACCGTCGATCACGATCGTCTGGCCGGTCACGAACGTGCCCGCGGCCGAGGCCAGGAACACCGCGGCGCCGGCGATTTCGTCGGGTTCGCCGATCCGCAGCAGCGGCGAACGCGCGGTGGCGGCCTTCAGCGTCTCCGGATTGTCCCACAGCGCCTTGGCGAAATCGGTCTTGATCAGGCCGGGCGCGATGCAGTTCACCCGCACGTTATCTTTGCCGTATTCGCAGGCAAGATTGCGCGCCAGCTGCATGTCGGCGGCCTTCGAAATCGCATAGGCGCCGAGCACCGTCGATCCCTTCAGCCCGCCGATCGACGAGACGATGGTGATCGAGCCGTCCTTGCGCGCGATCATCTGCGGCACCACCAGGCTGATCAGCCAGTGATTGGCGACGATGTTGTTGTCGAGGATTTTGCGGAACTGGTCGTCGGAGATGCCGGCCTGCGGCCCATAATAGGGATTGGACGCGGCGTTGCAGACCAGCGTGTCGATCCTGCCGAACACCCGGGTGGTTTCCTCGGTGAGATTTTTCAGATCGTCCTTGGTCGAGATGTTGGCGGCCACCGCCAGCGCGACCTGCTTGCCGGCCTTGTCGTTGATGGCTTTCGCCACCTCGTCGCAAACCTGCTGCTTGCGCGACGAGATCACCACTCTGGCGCCGTGCTCGGCCATCCGCTCGGCGATGGCGCGGCCGATGCCGCGCGAGGAGCCGGTGATGACGGCGACTTTTCCCGACATGTCGAACAAGGTCATGCGTTGCCTCCCCCTTTGATCCGGCTACGACGGCGCCGGCTGTTATTTTCAGTTCACATCATGCCGCCGAAAACTTAGACTAAACAAGACTCACGCCAGCTTGGTCGCGCTCGCCACCTCCGGTCCGGCCGGCTGATGCATCGCGGCGTGGGACGGATCGGCAATCCATGGCTGCTGATTGACCATCGGAATCCGCCAGCCCGAATGGCCGGCGCTGGCGAGATGATCGAGCCGCGTGATCGAGCAATTGTCGATGGTGAAGGCAAGACCGCGCTCCGGCTGATCGCCGAGCGCCAGACCGATCGCCGCCTTGATGGTGCCGCCATGGGCGACGGCAATCACATCCTGGCCGGCATGGGTGACATTGATCCGCTCGATGGCGCCGCGCACCCGATTATAGAGATCCATGAAGCTCTCGCCGCCCGGCGCCGGATCGTCGATCGGCGCAAACCAATAGCTCCCCACCGCGATCGGCCGGCTGGCGAAGAACGCCGCACGATTGAGCCCCTGCCAGTCGCCGAGATGCTGCTCGGCCAATGCCGTCTCGTGCTGCATCATCTCGGGCTTGGGGAATCCGGCGGCCCAGATCGCGTCCGCTGTCTGATGCGTGCGTTTCAAATTGCTGGCGAACCAGGCGGCTTTGCGGGGAAGGACTTTGCCGACGGCGTCGAACACCACGCGATCCGACGTATCGCAACCGATGTCCTCCTGTCCGTAGATGCAGCCGCCGTCCTCGCGCACCGGCGCATGACGGACCCACCACCAGCGAGTCGCGACCACGCCGGCGGGAACCGAATGCTGCGCCACGAAGGCCGGCTTTGCGGAATCAAGGCTGGCGGAATTGGACATCGCTAAAACCCTTCAATACTGTTTCATGTCGCTGTACGTCAGAGCGCGCAGGGCCTCAAGTCACTTCGCATCATCTCGCGACGCGATCTTGAACTCCGCAACCTTGTATTCCGTGTGGCGGCAAGCGCCTCAAAAATAGTCAGGGAGAACACCATGGGCCGCCTCGAAGGCAAATCCGTCATCATCACCGGTGCGGGCAGCGGCATCGGCCGCGCGGCGTCGCTGCTGTTCACCAAGGAAGGCGCCCGGCTGATCGCGGTGGATCGCAGCGAGGGCGTGAAAGAGACCGTCGACATGGTCCGCAAGGCCGGCGGCACCGCGGAGGCGGTGATGGCCGATGCCGGTTCGGAAGCCGATGTGAAGGCGTTCATCGACAAGGCGATCGGAGCCTACGGAAAGCTCGACGCGATCTGGGCCAATGCCGGCATCAGCGGCGGGCTGGTGCCACTGGCCGAACAGACCGTCGACCATTGGCAGGAAATCCTGCGCATCAATTTGATCGGTCCGTTCCTGGCGATCAAATACGCCATGCCGCACATGGTCGCTCAGAAATACGGAGCGATCGTCTTGACCGCCTCGGTCGCCGGCCTGAAATCCGGCGCCAGCGGTCATCCCTATGCCGCCAGCAAGGCCGGTGTGATCAGCCTGGTGCAGACCACGGCCTATTCGCTGTCCGGCACCGGCGTGCGCATCAACGCGGTGTGTCCGGGCCTGATCGAGACCGGCATGACCAAGCCGATCTTCGACAATGCCAGGCAGCGCGGCACCGACGGCAAGATCGGCCAGCTCAATCCCTTGAAGCGCGCCGGCCAGCCGCACGAACTCGCCGCCATGGGCCTGTTTCTCGCCAGCGACGACGCGTCGTATGTCAACGGCCAGGCGATCCCGGTCGACGGCGGGCTAACGGCTTCGATGCCGTATGCGGGGAAACCGGTTTAGGGTGAGGGGCCAGGCAGTGCGCCGATAGCGCGTTGGAGTTGGACAATGGCTACAAAGTTGCCGCTGATTGTTTTGGGCCGGAGCATGTCCGGCACTGAGGACAAG
>JAQGJF010001115.1 GCA_028290765.1 Tardiphaga sp. | reverse complement strand
ATGGAAAAGCCGTTCGCGGTGGAAACCGCCTTCTCGACCAAGCTGCTTGATCCGTCGATCAAGATGGATGCGAGCAAGGTGAAGAAGTAGGCGAGGGCGAGCAGCAACGGCAGCGCGCTCCCTCCCCCCTTGCGGGGGAGGGTTGGGGTGGGGTAACTCCGAGTTTGTGCGCTTGATACCCCCACCCCCGCCCCGCGATCGAGCTTTGCTCGATCGTACCCGCAAGGGGGAGGGGAGTAGTACGCCAAACTCTATGGCGTGCGGGTCGGCACAACGACCTGCGGCACCACCCGCCCGATCCCAAACCTCCGCAGCAAAATGAAGATCGACGGGTCGAGCCCGGTCCGGTGCCGGCACAGCCAGTTCAGCGCGACCGTGGTGATGATCAGGCTTACGGTGCAGGCGATGGCGGCGCCGAGCACGCCGAAGGGTGGAATCAGGATCAGGAAGCCGAGGAGGCGCAGCGCGACGTTGCCGCCCACCATCGGAACATAGATCCCCTCGTGACCGGTCAGTTGCAGGATCGACGGCGCGGTGCCGCCGGCGGCCTGCACGGCGGTACCGATCGCCAAAACGATCAGCGTCCATTTGTAGGCAACGAAAGACGCGCCGAACAGGCCGAGCAACTCGCTGGCGCCGAAAGTGAAGAGCAGCAGGCCGATGATGACGCAAATCGCGCTGACCTCGGCCATCAGCATCAGGTTTCGGTCGATTTCGGCGCGGGCCCCGGCGAAGTAGAGCGCCGGAAGCCGGCGGAAGGCAAAACTGTTGAGCGCGCTCAGCAGCATCGCGAAGACGTTGGCCAGCCTGGTCGCGGCGAAATAGATTCCGGCGGCGGCGGGATCGAGCAACCAGTAGACCACGACGACGTCGAAATACTGGCTGGAAGCCTCGAGAATCGACGACAGCCAGAAGCGAAGCGAAACACGCGTCCAGCGCCTGGTCTCGAACACCGGCTGCGACCGGCGGATGTCGTCGGACAAAGCCCGCCAGATGCCGACCGCCTGGCCGGTCAGGCCAAGCGCCATCGCAGCTGCCGAGAGGTACAGAAATTGCTCGGGACTGATGCCGCGACGGGTGATCAGCGTCACCAGCAGCACGATGACGACCACAAGGCGCCAGAACAGATCGCGGCTTCCTTCGCCCATCAGGATGCCGACCAGTGAGCGCGCGATCTGGCTGCCGAGCATGATCGCGGCGTTGGTGATCATGAACAGGGCGACGGCCAGCATCAGCGCCGGGCCGTCATGCCGCACCAGCCAGGCAAACGCGACTACCGCGATGCTGACCAGAAGGGAAAGGCCGAGCGCGACGCCATTGCTGAACAGCAGGATGCCCTTGGCATGCCCCGGCTGCTTCGCCACCGAATATTCGCTCAGCGAACGGATCACCAGCATTTCCTGGCCAAACAGGCCGATGACACAGCCGATCTGGGCGACGCTCAGCCACATCGCCAGATGGCCGAAATCATCCGTCGACATGTTGCGGGCGGCGAGCGAGAACATCGCAAACGCGACGATGCCGCTGGCGACCTTGAGAAAGATCGCTCCGATCACGCTCCGGGTCACATCCCGGGTGATGAGTTTTTGAATGCGGCGGATCATGGGCTCAGCGGCAGCGGCGCACGGCAGCGACGGTTGGCTTTACACCAGGCCGGACCATGCCGGCGCCGTCGGATCGTTGTCGCATTTGCCACGATGCTCCATTTTCAAACATGATTGTCCCGGCATTCCCGTCAGCGGACACAGCAATGCGCGCCGCCGGACGACAAACCGGCTGCAGGCCAACCTAAGCAAGGATCCCGCCGATATCAGTGAAGCCGCTCCGCGGGATAACGGTTCGGACCGCGAAACTGTGCTTGGGGTTAATGCAGTTTGACAAACCGCGTTAGCTTTTATGAAACGAAAAACCTGCGTGGACACTGAACGTCTGTTTACCAAAGCCCCTGAATTTATATCGAAGTTGAAGCAATTGCCCGGGTCCTTCGATAAGTTCCCTGCGACAAATGAGGGGCTGCGGCCTTTGGTCGCCGCTCCCGCGGTTTCGGAGATGAGATGCAGAGCTCGCCATCATGGACCGGGCAAGACGCCAACTGCCCCGTGGTGGTGGTGGGCGGAAGCGTGGCGGGCCTCGGCGTGGCGCGTAGTCTTTCCGCCGCGCGAACCTCCGTCGTACTTCTCGATACATCACGCCTCAATGCCGCGTTGTGGTCTCGTCATTGCTCCAGCCGCGTCGTCGCGAGCGTATCGGGAAAGCCGCTGATCGACGAACTCAAAGCTGTTGCCCGCGGCTTTGCGCAGCCGCCGCTGTTGATATTGACGCAGGATGCGGCCGTCGAAACCGTCTCGCAATGGCGTGCGGAGCTCGAACCGTTTTATCGCTTCCTGCTGCCCTCGCCGGAAACCGTCGACCTCCTCAATGACAAGGGACGGTTTCACGACTTCGCCAGTCGCGAAGGATTTCCGGTGCCGCGCGGCATCGTGATCACCGCGGCCGGCGGGATCGCCGAACTCGATTCGATGGCGGCGCCCGTGGTGGTGAAACCGGCTCGCAAAAGCGGATTGCAACTCGCTGGCCTCGATCGTGCCACGCGTTTCGACACTATCGACGCGGCGAAGGCGCATTGCGCGGCGCTGCTGAAGCACCATGCCGATGCCATCGTGCAGGAGTGGATCGAGGGACCGGATCACGGCATCTATTTCTGCCTGTTCTTTTGCGATGCCGCCGGGCAACCGTTACGCATCTTCACCGGTCGCAAGCTGTCGGCCTTTCCTCCCGGCGTCGGATCGACCGCGACCTGCATCGCCGCACCGAATGTGCAGGCCGAGCTCGAAGCGTTGACGGTTCGATTGACGACCAAAGTCAAATTCGCCGGCATGGGTGGGCTCGAATTCAAGCGCGACGAGTGCACCGGCGCGTTCGTCATCATCGAGCCCACGGTCGGGCGCACCGACTGGCAGGAAGAGATCGCCACGCTCTCGGGGGTCAATATCCCGATGGCCGCGTTGGCTTTCGCAAGCGGGCGGCCGATCGGCCCCGCCGCCTGTGGTTCGGCAACGGTCGCCTGGCGCACCTCGCTCAAGCATCGCGCGCCGATGGGGCTGCGGGATGCCGGCATCCGGATCGTCGACGGCTATTGGCGCGCCAGCGACCCGGTCCCGGGATTGATCTTCTACGCGGTCGAGCCGGTCCGCCGGCTCATCAATCGCGGCCTTTCCGGCGCGCCATCGGATTCCGCGGGAAGGCTTTTCAATTCAACACGCAAGTCGCCGCTGGGCAGCTAGCCGGTTCATTCGAGCGAAGGAGCGCGAAATGTCGCATCACGAGACCGCCATCATCGGAGCCGGTCCTTACGGGCTGTCCCTCGCGGCCCATCTGCGCCATCGGGGTCTGCCTTACGAAATGTTCGGGCAGCCGATGCAGAGCTGGAGCCAATTCATGCCGAAGGGCATGATGCTGAAATCCGAAGGTTTCGCGTCCAACCTCTGGGATCCGCAGCGTGCCTTTACGCTGGAAGCCTATTGCCGCCAGATGCGCATTCCCTATCAGCCGACCGCCCTGCCGGTGCCGATCGATGTGCATCTCGCCTATACGGCCTGGTTTCAGGAGAAGACCGGGGTCTCGTCCAACGGCCTGTCCATCGCCGCCATCGACAAGGATGAGCGCAACAATTTTGTGCTGACGACCGGGGACGGACGACAGTCCACCGCGCGCCGTGTCGTAATGGCCACCGGCCATATGCCATTCATCTACATACCGGAGACGCTGCGGGCTTTACCGGGCGACCTTCTCGCCCACACTGCGCAGCTTCACGACCTGTCGGGATATGCCGGCCGCGATGTCACCGTGATCGGCGCCGGACAATCGGCGCTGGAAACAGCGGCGCTGCTGGTCGAGGCCGGGGCGCGGGTCCGCCTGGTCGCCCGCGGCGACATCAAATGGAATCCGCCGGCGGAAGCGCATCGATCGCTGTGGCGGCGGATTCGCGCGCCGGAGTCCGGTCTCGCGCCGGGCTGGCGCAGCCTGTTCTATTCGGAAATGCCGGCGCTCACGCGCCATCTGCCGGTAGCTACGCGGCATCGCATCGTCGCCACCAAATGGGGACCGGCCGGTACGGCCTGGCTGTTCGACCGGCTCAACAACAAGGCGGAGCTCATCACTGGGCGGCGCCTCAATTCAGCCGAGATGGCCGGCGGCCGCGCCCGCCTGCATTTGGACGGGCCTCACGGTACCGAGATCATCGATACCGATGCCGTGATCGCCGGCACCGGCTTCAAGCCCGATGTCGACAAACTGACGATGCTCAGCGCGAATCTGCGTTCGAAGATTGCGCGCGAAGGATGCATGCCGAAGCTCAACCCCGGCTTCGAGACGTCAGTCCCGAACCTTCACATCATCGGCATCCTGAGCGCGCCGACCTTCGGCCCGGTGATGCGCTTCATGTTCGGCGCCAAGCACGCCGCGCCGATGGTGGCGCGCAAGATTGCGGCGCAGTCGGCAGGGGTGGTGAAGACGAACGCGATGGGTATCAATGCATCGCCGGCGGGTTCGGTGGGTCGACGGTAGAGTTCGTAACAAAATTCACTCCGTCATTGCGAGCGAAGCGAAGCAATCCAGGAGCCACAACGGAAGACTGGATTGCTTCGTCGCAAGAGCTCCTCGCAATGACGGGGATGGGGTGCCTTTACTTACGTCGCCTTGGCAAACACCCCCGCGATCGCCTGCTGCGCGTCCTGCTGAATCCGCTTCAGATGCGCCTCGTCCTTAAAACTCTCGGCGTAGATCTTGTAGACGTCTTCGGTGCCGGAGGGCCGCGCCGCGAACCAGCCGTTGTCGGCCACCACCTTGATGCCGCCGAACGGTTGGCCATTGCCGGGCGCGGCATTGAGCGTGGCGCGGATCGGCTCGCCGGCAAGTTCCTTCATGCCGAGCTGTTCCGGCGACAGCGACTTCAGCAGGTTCTTCTGCGCGACGCTCGCGGGCGCATCGATACGCTCGTAGAAGGGCGTACCCAACTCGCTGGTAAGGCCCTCGAATAATTGGGCAGGGTCGCGATTGGTCCGGGCGGTGATCTCGGCGGCCAGCAATCCCAAAATGATTCCGTCCTTGTCGGTGGTCCAGGCCGATCCGTCCTTCCGCAGGAATGACGCGCCGGCGCTTTCCTCGCCGGCAAAGCCGAACGAACCGCCGCTGAGGCCGTCGACGAACCATTTGAAACCCACCGGCGTTTCGACCAGCTTGCGCCCGAGTTTCCCGGCGACGCGGTCGATGATGCCGCTGCTGACGATGGTCTTGCCGACCGCGCTGTCGGCCCGCCAGTCCGGGCGGTTGGCAAACAGATAGGCGATAGAGGCGGCGAGGAAGTGATTGGGATTCATCAGGCCGTTCGACCGGGTGACGATGCCGTGCCGGTCGGCATCGGTGTCGTTGGCGAAGGCGACGTCGAACTTGTCGCGCATGCCGATCAGCCGCGCCATGGCATAGGGCGAGGAGCAATCCATCCGGATCTTGCCGTCCCAGTCCACCGTCATGAAACGGAATGTCGGATCGATGGCGTCGCTGACGATGGTGGCCGCAAGACCGTAGCGCTCGATGATCGGCTGCCAGTAGTGCACGCCGGCGCCGCCCAGGGGGTCGATGCCGATGGTCACGCCCGATGAACGGATCGCTTCCAGGTCGATGACATCGGCGAGATCGGCGACATAGGGTCCGATGTAGTCATAGCGGTAAACGCAGGACGATTGCCGCGCGCGTTCGAGCGGTATTCGCCTGATACCCCGGAGCCCGTCTTCCAGCAGCGCATTGGCCCGGCGTTCGATCCAGCTGGTGATATCGGTATCGGCCGGTCCGCCATTCGGCGGGTTGTATTTGAAGCCGCCGTCCTCGGGCGGATTATGCGACGGCGTAATGACGACGCCGTCGGCCAGGTCGCCGGTGCGCTTCTTGTTGTAGGTCAGAATCGCGTGCGAAATCACCGGCGTCGGGGTGTAGCCGTCATGCTCGTCGATCATCGTGGTGACGCCGTTGGCAGCAAATACCTCCAGCGCGCTCGCCAAAGCGGGGGTCGACAGCGCATGGGTATCGATGCCGATGAACAAGGGCCCGGCGATGCCGGCGCCGTGCCGCTGCTCGCAGATCGCCTGGCTGATGGCCAGAATATGCGCCTCGTTGAAGGCATTGTTGAAGGAGGAGCCGCGATGCCCCGATGTCCCGAAACTGACGCGCTGGGCCGGCACCTTCGGGTCCGGTTTGCCGGCAAAATACGCCGTGATCAATCGCGGCACATTGACCAGCATCGATGGCGGCGCGGTCTTGCCGGCGAGCGGACTTACTTCGGCAGCCATCTCATTCTCCGTCAGGGTGCGGGTCGGATCTGGACTGCGAAGTATTGCCGATAACTTGGTGTCCGGCGCAAGACCGAATTATCCAAGAATTATCCAAGAACGATCCTGATCAGATGGGTCGCGCCATCGTCCGCCAGGGAAAACAAGGTCTGGCTTCCCGTCAACGCCTTGCCGTCCAGTTCGGCAAACGTGACGCCGCGGCTGACGCTTTTCGGGTTTTCGACCCTGATGTCATAGCGCGCCGAGCGGTACCGTAACACAAGGCCGAACCCCGGCCACGTCTTCGGAATGCAGGGATCGAGCTGCAGCGACGGGCCCAGGATACGCAGGCCCAGGATGCTTTCGATCCCGGCGCGCTGCATCCATCCCGCCGAACCGGTGTACCAGGTCCAGCCGCCGCGGCCGATATGAGGGGCCACCGCATAGATATCGGCAGCGACCACATAGGGCTCGGTCTTGTAGCGATGCACGTCGGCCCGGGTACGCGCATGATTGATCGGATTAAGCAGCGAGAACAGGCCCGCGGCCTTGTCGCCCTCGCCGAGTTGCGCCAGCGCCATGACCGACCACAGCGCCGCATGGGTGTATTGACCGCCATTCTCGCGAATGCCGGGCGGATATCCCTTGATGTAACCTGGGTCGAGCGGCGTCTTGTCGAAAGGTGGCTTGAACAGCAGAGCGACGCCGTCCTGCGGGCGCACCAGTTCGCGCTCCGCGGCGGCCATGGCACGCGCCGCGCGTTCCGGAGCCGCGGCTTCGGAGATCACCGCCCAGGACTGGGCAATGGAATCGATCCGGCATTCATCGCTCGCTGACGATCCCAGCGCCGTGCCGTCATCGAACCAGCCGCGGCGATACCAGTCGCCGTCCCAGGCCTCGCTTTCAAGCGAGGCCTGCAATTGCGCGGCCTGGGCCTGCCACCGCGCGGCGCGGCCGGTTTCGCCGCGCGCGTCGGCCAAGGGTGCAAACGCCTTCAGCGTCGCGTAGAGCAGCCAGCCCAGCCAGACACTCTCTCCGGTCCCGCCTTCGCCGACGCGATTCATGCCGTCGTTCCAGTCACCGGTTCCCATTAACGGCAGGCCATGGCCACCGGTCGCGAGGCTTTGGTCGAGCGCGCGCGCGCAATGCTCGAACAGGGTGGCGACCTCGTCCGAAATGGTCGGTTGAAAGAAACTGTCGTGCTCCTTGGCTGCAAGCTTCGGGCCTTCGAGGAATGCAATCGTCTCATCCAGAACCGCGAGATCACCGCTGCCTTCGATGTAATGGGCGGTGGTGTACGCCAGCCACGCCCGATCGTCGGAAATTTGGGTGCGCACGCCCTGCCCCGAATGGGGCAGCCACCAATGCTGAACGTCGCCCTCGACGAATTGCCGCCCGGCCGCCCGCAGCAGATGCGCGCGGGTCATGGCGGGGCGGGACGCTACCAGCGCGGTGCCGTCCTGCAACTGGTCGCGGAAACCATAGGCGCCGCTGGCCTGATAGAAGGCGGAGCGGGCCCAGACGCGGCAGGCCAGCGTCTGATACAGCAGCCAGCCGTTCAGCATGATGTCCATGGAACGATCCGGGGTGGTCACCTGGACCGCGCCGAGGATGTCGTCCCAGGTTTTAGCGATTTCCAGCTCCACGGCATCCAGATCGGCGCTGCGATAGCGCGTGATCAGGCTTCTGGCGTCGTCCGCGCTGGCGGTCTGGCCGAGAAAGACGACGATCTCGACGTTCTCACCCGGGGCGACCTTGATCGTCGTCGTCATCGCGCTGCAAGGGTCAAGTCCGGCGCCGCTCAATTTGGACAGGGCGATCGAACCCCTCAGGGCCTCAGGACTGGCGAGCGTGCCGTTGCGGCCGATGAATTCGCGGCGATCGCAGCTCCAGCCGTTCTGCCGTCCACCCATATCGGCAAATGCGATCCGCGATCCGAATGCGGCGCTCCATGGATTTCGCGCGAAAATCGCGCCGGTCGCGGCATCGATTGCGGTCGTGATGTAGGCTGCGGAGGCCTGTCGTGACGGCGCGAGCACCCACTCCGCATAGGCCGCTATGGTCAGATTCCGCGTGCGGTTCGATCGGTTATGCAGCTTGAGCCGGGAAATCTTGATCGGATCGTCGGGCGGCACGAACTGAATGAGGTCGACGTCGATGTCCCGTACGCTATGGGTGAATCGACTGTATCCCCGGCCGTGACGCGCGACGTAAGTCACACCTTCGTTCCGGATCGGCAAGGCCGTTGCACTCCACAGATCGCCGGAGTCGTTGTCGCGCAGATAAAGCGCTTCACCTGACCGGTCGGTCACGGGATCATTCGACCACGGCGTCAGCTGGTTTTCCCGGCTGTTCACGGACCAGGTGCTGCCGCCACCCTCGGTCCCGACCTGAAATCCAAAGTTGGGATTGGCGACGACATTGATCCATGGCGCAGGGGTTGATTGGCCGGGTCCGAGGATCGTCACATATTCGCGGCCATGGTCGGAAAAGCCGCCAAGGCCGTTGAAGAACTCGAGATCCTTCTATGCCGGCATATCGCCCGGCGATGCACCGGATCCTGCCGCGACAGGCTTCGATACCGGTGCGGAGACCACGCGAGCGTCGGGCACGCGGTCGAGCTGATCCGCCAGCGCGCCGCGCTGTCCGACCAGTACCGCCCGTGAAATCGACAGCAAATGCGCGCGGGCGTCGGACGATATCAAATCGGACCGCAAGACATAGACACGGCCGGCCGCCCCTTCGATACCGGGTGTGGGCCGGGATTGGCTGGTCCGCACCAGCGTTTCAATCGCGATCTGGAGATCCTGCACATAGGATGATGCGCGCTCGTTGAGAATGACCAGATCGATCGCGAGTTGCTTCATTCGCCAATATTCGTGCGCTTGCAAAAGTTGATGCGCCAGATCCAGATTTTCCGAGTCGGAAATGCGCAGCAGCAGGATCGGCAGATCTCCGGAAATCCCGAGCGGCCACAGCTGAGACTGCGGGCCGGTCCCGCGCAGGATGGTTTCCGAAGACGGTCTCAGTGTCGGTGCGGCATACAGCAGATGTCCGGCGAGGCGCTGGAAAAGACCGGCTTCGCCGGGATTGATGCCAATGTGGCGAAGCTGCACCTGCGCCTGGGTCCAGGCCAGTGTCGAGGCGCGTTCAAAAGCCGTGGTGTCGCGATGCTTGTCGACAAGGTCGAGCAGCGCCTCGCGAGACGAGGCCACCATGGTCCAGAACGCGATCCGTACCGTCGCGCCGGGCGGAACGCGGACGCAACGGCGCAGGGCGAACACCGGATCGAGCACGGTACCGACCGTGCCCGAGAGCGGCCGGCCATCGATTGCCGCGATCGCTGTCCGGATGCTGCCGCCGCGCCCGAGGAAGCGGGCCCTGTCGGTTTCGACTTCGATTTTTCCGATCGTCGCGCCGTCCAAGACGGCGAGATGCGCCGCCCAGATCTGGGGTTCGTCGGGCGAGCGCCGTCGCCGCGTCGCCAGGATGGCGCCTTCATTGGCAAGATATTCGGTTTGTACGAACAGTTTCGAAAAAGCCGGATGCGCGATGTCGGCGGCCGGTGGCGCCAGCACGATCTCGGAATACGAGGTGAGTTCGACCTCCCGCACGTCGTTGCCGGAATTGGTCAGCGATATCCGGCGAACTTCCGCGTCTTCTTCGGCCGAGACGACAATCTCCTGAACCGTCGTCAGCGTACCGTCATGCCGGGTGAACTGGGCGCGATCTTCGTTGAAGGCCACCTCATAGGCATCCGGCTCGACGCCGCTCGGCTGAAATCCCGCGGACCAGACCTTGCCGCTGTCGACGTCGCGCAGGAAAACGTAGGAGCCCCAATCATCGCAGGTTGCGTCCTCGCGCCAGCGGGTAATCGCCAGATTTCCCCAGCGGCTGTAACCGGAGCCTGCTGCGGTCACCATCACGGCATAACGGCCGTTCGACAATAGTTGCGTTGCCGGGGTCGCGCTGTGCGCGGTGGTCAGGCGTCGGCCACCGGAGGGCATGATTTCATGACCCGCAGCGGCTGATTTTGCTTCCGAGGCCCATGGCAGCACGAGGGCGACGTCGCGCGGCGTCCGCTCCTGCAGCAATAGCTCGGTCGCCTGCACGATCGGATCGCTGTGAAACCGCGCCCGCATCGCGCCGTCCAGCAGCGCGTCGGCAATAGCCACGATCGTCATGCCCTGGTGATGCGCCATGAAGGCACGCACAATGGCGACCTCACTTCCCTCCGGCACCCGGCTCGCGGTGTAATCCAGCGCCTCGTAAAATCCGTAAGCGCCCTTGGCGCCAACGCTTGCAAGCCGGGCGTAATTCGCCGCCGCTTCCTGCGGTTTGACCATCGCCGCAAGTGCGGTGGCATAGGGTGCAATGACGGTGTTGGCGCCAAGCCCGCGCTTCAGGCCGAGGCCGGGAACACCGAAATTCGAATATTGATACGTCATCTCGATGTCGCGGGCATTATAGGCGGATTCCGATACGCCCCATGGCACGCCGAGCGTCGCGCCGTAATCCATCTGCTGCTGCACGATCAGCCGGCTGGTCTGTTCGATCAGGCTTCCGGCCGGGGCGCGCATCACCAGCGACGGCATCAGATACTCAAACATCGACCCCGACCACGAGATCAGCGCCGCGCCGCTGGCGACCGGCGTCACGGCGCGGCCAAGCCGAAACCAGTGCCGCGCCGGAATGTCGCCCTTGGCAATGGCCAGAAAGCTGGCGAGTCGTGCTTCCGATGCCAGGAGATCGTAGCAATTCAGATCGAGCTTGCCCTCGGACGCGAGGTAGCCGATCGAGAGCAGCTTTCGCTCCTCGTCGAACAGGAATCCGTATTCCATTTCGAGCGCCATGGTCCGGGTCTGCTTCGCAAGGATCACGAGACGCGCGATGGATGTCGCGGTTTCCGACTCCGCAAAATCACGGCTGTGGCTGGCGATCGCATGACGCACGGCGTCAGCCCAGAATACCAGGTCCGACTCGGCTCCTTTGCCGCTCTCGACGCAGAGCGCCAGGCATATGTCGGCGATAGTGTCGGCACGAGTCGCAAAGCCCGCGAGCCGCTCCGGCATGCCTTGATGGCTTTCCGGGGGCTTTCGCAGGTCGACAGCCAGCGTCTCGATGGCTTCCTGGAGTTGGCGCCACGTCACCGTTTGGGTTCGGCGGCCGTCGCTGACGCGGTCGGCTTCCTGCCGCGTTAATTCGAGGGCGTCGGCGATGCCGGCGAGGCGGGCGGTGTCGCTGAGCGAACTCCCGGTCCATTCTGTACACGCGCACGCCAGTGCGATGAGGTGGCCCGCCAGATTGCCGCTGTCGACGGTCGAAATATAGGGAGGATCGAGGGTTCGCAGATCCTTTGTGTCGTACCAATTGTAAAAGTGCCCGCGGAACCGCGCGAGCTTGGCCATGGTCGACAGCGTCGCCTCGAGGCGCTCGATGGTTTCGCTGGTGCCCAGCCACCCGAAATCACGGGCGCTGACGGCGGAGAGAAGATAAAGCCCCAGATTGGTGGGCGAGGTGCGGTGGGCGATGGCGGCAGGATCTTCCTGGAAATTGTCCGGCGGCAGCATGTTGTCGGCCGGCGTCACAAAGGTCTCGAAAAATCGCCAGGTCCGCCGCGCGGTCAGGCGCAGCGCATCGGCATCATCTGATGTCATCGCCAGCCGGCCGGCGACGAGCGGCGACTGGCTGGTCCAGTGGGCGAATGCCGGAGACAGCATCCAAAGTGCCGCGAAGGGCAGCACCAACGGCCATGTCCCATGGCGGGAGGTCAGCGCAACAATCAGCGCCAGCATGGCGATAATAACGCCACCAGCCATCCGGCGATAGAATCCGGCGAGGCTGGACTGCTGGCCGATGGCGGCCTGCGCGGCGGTGGTCCATTCCAGTAGATGACGGCGCGTGACGAATAGCCGAGCCAGCGTGCGCCCGATGGCGTCGCTCATCGACCATGCCTTATGCGCCAGCAGGATGATCAGCAGCGCGGATTGCGCCAGCGCCAGCTGCAGATCGACGCCGAAGGCACGGGCGTGACTGCGCAGCGTGACTCCGGTTCGACCGGGAACAAGCGCCAACACCACCGGGATCAGGGCCGGCAGCATGATGGTGGTGAGGATAAAGCCGGTCCAGATTATCGCGGCTTCCAGCGGCAGGCTCCAGCCCACCAGCAGGCCCAGTACCGCTGACGGCGCCGACAAGGTCCGGCGCAGATTGTCGAACATCTTCCAGCGGCCCATGGCCGGGACGGCGCTGCGCTTGCGATCCTTGACGGCAGGTCCGCGTCCAAAAATCCATGGCAGCAATTGCCAGTCGCCACGCGCCCAGCGGTGGTGGCGCGAGGCCGCGACGTCGTAACGGGCCGGAAATTCCTCGACGACCTCGACATCCGAGGCAAGACCGGCACGGGCGAATATGCCTTCGAACAGGTCATGGCTCAGCAGCGTCGAATCCGGAGCGCGGTTGGCGAGTGCGGACTCGAACGCATCGACATCGTAGATGCCCTTGCCGGCATAGGAGCCTTCGCCGAACAGATCCTGATACACGTCGGATATGGTCGAGGCGTAGGGATCGATGCCGTTCATGCTGGAGAAGATGCGCTGGAACAGCGAGCCTTCGCGCCCGACCGGCAGCGACGGCGTCACCCGCGGCTGCAGTACGGCGTAACCTTCGGTGACGCGGCCCGAAACGACGTCAAATCGCGGCCGGTTGAGCGGATGGGCCATCTTGCCGATCAGCCGGCGCACCGTATCGCGCGGCAGCCTGGTGTCGGCATCGAGGGTGATGACATAGCGCACGCTGCGCGGAACCTCCGGCGGCGTCCCGTTGGTGGCCACGAAGGTGGTGTTGGTCGCGCCGCGCAATAGATGGTTCAATTCGTGAAGCTTGCCGCGCTTGCGTTCCCAGCCGATCCAGCGTTGTTCGCTCTCGTTCCAGACCCGATGCCGGTGCAGCAGCAGAAAGCGCGGGCCGCCGGGCGTCGCGGCATATCGCCGGTTCAAGGTGGCGATGCCCGCGACCGCGAGTGCGAGCAGGGCTTGGTCGCCATCGGCTTGCTCGCTGTCGGCGTCGACCCAATCGGACAACAGCGCAAAGTGCAGATCGCCTTCGGGGCTCGCCAGATGATGGATTTCCAGCCGCTCGATATGCTCCTCGATCGAGGCACGCGTTGTCAGCAGCGTGGGGATCGCGACCAGCGTACGCAGATGCGATGGCACGCCATTAGCCAATTCCAGCGCGGGCAGCAGCGTCGCGCCGAAGGCCCGGGTGACCAATTGATTCACCAACGCGACTGACAGGTCGATGGCGGGAATGACGCCGATGCAGCCGAGCAGAATCAGCCATGGTCCGCCGAGGCCTGTTGCTGCCAGCAGCAACAGCGGGATCGCCAGCAGCGTACTGGCGACGATGATTCCGGCGCCGACATAGCCGCGAATTCCGAGTGCCCGGCCCGACCTTCCGAACCATGACCGCGGCGGCGACTGGAACCCGATCGCCTTTTCGAAGGCGTGTCGTCCGCCGGTCAGGAGATGATATCCGGAATCGGACCTGCGCTCGCTGTCCACGGCGTTGTGGCCACGCGTTGCCTGCTCGGTGGCCAGCACGGCGCGTTTGGCGACCTCGATCTCGGCGCGGTGGGAGCCGCGCGCCAATTCCTCGATGGCGCTGCGGTACAAATTGCGGGTGGGAAAATCCATCGCGGAAAAGCTTCCGCCGGCCGCCAGTACCTCATCGACGAAGCTCATCCGCTCGAACAGCTCCGTCCAGTCGACGTCGGAGATCGAGCGCATGCTGGTAATGATGTTGCGAACCGTGACAGTTCCGGAACCCTGTCGCTGATGCTCCTCGCGTACCACGGTGTCGGCCGTTGTTCCCTGCGCGGACAGATGCTCGTCGAGCCAGCTGAGAACCGGCGTCACTTTGCTGTCCTGGTCGCGCAGCTTGTGCACCAGCTCGACCGCAAACGCGTCCGGCAGCGGCATGCGCTTGAGTTCGGCAAGGACGGCAGACGCCGGTTCCGGCGTCCGCGCGCTTGAGCCCAGCAATCGGTCGGCCACCCGGTCGGCCTCCTGCCGCGCGACGTAGCTGTCGGCGATCCGGCCGGCGATGCGCCGCAGGTTTTCGATCAGCACGATGCGCAGTGTAATTGAAATAGCCCAGAGCTCGCCGATGGTCAGCGGCTGGACCTCCTGATAGGCGAGTACATAGCGGCACAGCATGTCGGCATCGAAACGGCTGTCGGCGTGCGCGACAAAGGCCCATGCAATACCGAATACCCGCGGATACCCCGCAAATGGTCCATCGAGCAGCTTGGGGAGCTGCCGGTAATAGCCGGGCGGCAGGTCGGTGCGGATTTCGCGGATCTGCTTTTCGACCAGATGGTAATTGTCGATCAGCCATTCCGCCGCGGGCGTGATGGCGCGGCCTTCATCGACGGCCCTGGCGCTTCTCCGATAGGCGTCCAGCAGCGCCACGGCATTGTCGGCAAGCCGCCCGGTGAGCGGAGAGCCCCGCGCTGCGTTCGAAGACACCGGCTGTGCGATGGCCAAGCTTCGGGCATGCTCCTCGAGACGTTCGACGCTGAACAGCTCTTCGCGAATCGGCTCGCGATTGTCCCACGGCAACATCGGCGCCGAACGTCCGAAGACGCGGCCAAGAAACCTCTGCAAAGCGACCTTTCTTCCGCGCCAGGGGCGCAGCGAGACATTTTCATCGATGTCGGAATTCGGGCGAGGAAATCGCGCAATCGCGATACCTCAGAAAGGACAAGCTACACTTATATATGGGAACGGTGGCACCGGATTGCGAGCCAGTCGATATAACTCGACGGACGGCCCGATGGCGCACGTCGCCCTCGGCAACGAAGCGAGTTTGCGACCGGAATGGGTGATTTGCTGGTCAATATTGATCAGCTACGCCAATGGCAGCGCCCGTGGGGCCTATTTCAGATGCAGCCGCATCAGAATGTCATGGTTGTGGTTGCCGAAGCCACGGCCGAAAATATTGACGCCTCCCGGATGGGCGGCATTGTCGTCGATGCCGACCCTCAGCCGGATCGAATGGTGCTCGGCGAGCTGCAGTTGCGCCAAAGTCACCGATGAGAGCTTTTTCGCGCCCATGAAGGTGCCCTTCGAGGAGATGTGCCACTGCGTCAGCGCGCCATATTGCGATCCTTCCAGCTTCCACCAGCGCGGCGTATGAACGCCGCGGCGGTCGCCATAGTCGCCCGGCGAGGTCCAGGTCCCGACCTTGACGTCGTTGACCCACAGGCTGATGTCGGACGGCCAGTTGGCGTTGGTGCCCGGGACTTCCGAGGACAGCTCCAGCGCGAATTCCAGCGCTTCGACCTTGACGTTGAGCACCTTGGCGTTGTTGGGAAACTTGTATTCGACATGGCCGCGCCCGAACCAGATCAGCGCGGCCTGGACCCGGCACGGATCGAGAAACAAATCGGGCACGTCGAGCACGCCCATGATGCCTTCGGTCGAGCATAGCCCGCAGGGCGCCGAGACGTTGTAGCTGGTATAGAGCCCGAGCGGCATCTCGACCTCGATGATGTCCTTCTGCCGGCTGGTTTCCTCGCCGTCGAGCCGGATCACGATCTCGTCGAAGCGCGCGGCGCAGATTTTCTGCTGGCCCTTGCGGGCCGGTCCGATCTCGGTGTCGATCAGTTCGGACTCTTCCAGGATCTGGATGTTGGTGGCGATGGTCGATTGCGGCAGTCCGAGTGCCTCGCTGATCTGGTTGACATTGAGCGGCCCGCGCCGCCGCAACAGCCGCAGGATGCGGACGCGAACCGGCGAGGCGAGCCCGCGGACGATTTCGAACTGCTGCTCGGGATCGACGTTCAGGAAGCTGCGAATGCCTTTGGTTTTCGACGCGGCCCTGGTTCGTTCCGATTTTAGGCTCTCCGATTGATTCGGGGCTTTGGTTCGCCTCTTCGACCCTGATTTCCCGTCGAGCATGTTGGACGTCCTCGTTGCGCGGGCTGGCCCCCCGGCCAGCCCGGTCGTCTCGGCCTTGGTCAGTTCGCGGAGAGGTGAGAAGCCGGACTTTCGAAGCCTGGTCCGGGAAGCGCCGGTCATCCCCTCCTCCGCCGACGCGCGCGACGTGCTCGCGGTCTTGAGAAATTCCCCGGTCCATATGGGACTGGTTTACGACGAATACGGCGCCTTCGAGGGCGTGGTCACCGCAGCCGACATCCTGGAATCGATCGTGGGCTCGTTCGATTCCGAGCAGGGCCCCGCGGAGCCGGCGTTCGTCCGCCGGGACGACGGCTCGTATCTGGTGTCCGGCTGGATGCCGGTCGATGAATTCGGCGATCTGCTCTCGGTCTCGATTCCCGAAAGCCGCGGCTTTCATACGGTTGCCGGGCTGGTGCTGCATCACTTCGGCGCGCTGCCGTCGGTCGGCGACGCGTTCGACTACCAGGGCTGGCGCATCGAGGTCGTCGACCTCGACGGCCGCCGCGTCGACAAGCTGCTGGTCGGTAAACTGGGAATTGCCGCGGCATAGAAAAAGATGATTTGGGGCCAGATCGGAATCGTCAGCTCCGTCATTGCGAGGAGCTCTTGCGACGAAGCAATCCAGTCTTTTTCTTTGGCCCCTGGATTGCTTCGCTTCGCTCGCAATGACGGAGCTACTGCTGCTGATCGCCGTATCTCTCCTTCACCGCCGCAGCGACGAATTTCTTGCGTCCCTCGGCGCCCGGGCTGGTGCCGTTGGCGGCGCACCAGTCCGGAAAGCTGCGCGGGTCGATGTGAACCCGCAGCACGGGGTGTCCGTAAGCCTTGAGCCCCCGCTCCATTTCCTCGGCCATCTTCACCCACTCAGTCCAGGTTGGCGGCAGCTTGTGGCCGTCGCCGAAGATCTCCCGCAGCGCCGGATAGTCTTCTTCCTTGATCCAGTAGGCTCCGACGGCCGGAAGCGGCTGATCCGCTGAGTTTGCCATGCGTTTCATTCCACAAATATTGCTGCATCGGCCGGATCGCGTTTCACGACCTGAACAGCCAGGACTGCACTTTCAATTCGAAGCGATCTACTGCCGCAGCAAGATCAACGGATCGACGCTGTCCGGCACCCGCCGCCACTGCGCGTTGTCGTCGGCCTCGAAATGCCAGGCTTCGCCGCCGGCGGAAAACAGCAGCA
>JAQGJF010000119.1 GCA_028290765.1 Tardiphaga sp. | reverse complement strand
TCGGTCGATGCCGACAAAATCAAATTCTTTCACCGCTGGAAATTGATAGCTGCGCGAAAGCCGTCAAGCGAAGGAGTTCAACGACCATAGATTGAAGGTCGGCTCGTTAGCGCTGCGCCACGGGGATTTTGAGGCGCGTTGTTTGAACCAGGAATTTCGGCGGTATTTAGTTACGGGTTGTTAGGAAGTTTGTTGCAACGTCCGCGGGAATTGTTGGCGTCGGCCAGATTGGCCGAGACCTTATCGAGGGCGGATATCTTGCAAGCATTCCGCGGAATTCCAGGCCGCTATTCCTTCGCGATTTTTGTGCTGGCCGCCGTCACTCTGTCCTATCAGATGATGATAACGCGCTTCTTCAGCGTGATGCTGTATTATCATTTTGCATTTGCCGCCATTTCGCTTGCCATGCTCGGACTTACGCGTGGAGCGATGGAGGTCTACAACAAGCCTGCCCGCTACGCGCCCGAACAGGTGGGGGTGGAATTCGCGCTCCACGCATCGTGGTTCGCGATCACGAGCGTCGGCGCCATGATTGTCTTCCTGTGCGTGCCGCTGGTGATTCCCGGGGAATACGTCCAGTTGCCGCTGGCAGTCGCGACGGTGGCCTTCGTCAGGCCTTTTACTGAAAGTGGGGTCTGCATAACGCTTTTGTTGACTCGCCTGCCCTATGGCGGCGGATGGCTTTACGCGGCCGACCTTTCGGGAGCGGCGCTCGGGTGCCTCGGAGTCATCTTCGCCTTGCTCGTCGTCGACCCTGTGAGCGCCACACTATGGATCGGAGCCTTCGCAGCCGGCGCAGGTTGGATGGTGGTCCGGGGCGGCAGCGACATCCGTAGCCTGCGCCTGAGCGGTGCCGTTGCGCTTACGCTGGCGGCCTTGGCCACGGTGCATACCGGACTTGATGTTGCCGGCAAAGGCCACCTCGGCGTGTTCTGGGCCAAAGGGAATGAGCAGATCGGAACGCTGTTCGAGCGCTGGAATACTTACTCGCGTGTCAGGGTAACGGCGTTTGGAGAGACCACTCCGTTCGGTTGGGGCCTCGCCCACGCGCCGAAGATGACAATCGATCAGAACTTCCTCGATATCGACGCTGATGCGGGCACGGTCATTACCCGGTACGACGGCGATATCGGCAAGCTGTCATACCTGAAGGACGACGTGATCAATGCCGGCTACCTGGTGCAGCCGCCAGCTGACGTCGCCGTCGTTGGCGTAGGCGGTGGTCGGGATATTCTTTCCGGGCTGTATTTCGGCGCCAGGCGCATCCACGGAATTGAGATCAACCCCGCGATCTTCGAAGTCCTCACCGACAAATTCGCCGATTTCTCCGGCCATCTCGATCGCCAGCCCGGCGTGTCGCTGGTCAATGCCGAAGCCCGCAGCTACATCAATCATTCATCCGATCGATACGACCTTGTCCAGATTTCGCTGATCGACACCTGGGCCGCAACGGCTGCCGGCGGGCTGACGCTCACGGAAAACCGGCTCTACACGGTGGAGGCATGGGGCGACTTTTATCGGGCGCTGAAGCCGGGCGGGCTGCTGTCGGTGTCGCGCTGGTACGATCCGGACTCGCACCGCGGCGAATTCTATCGCCTCGTGGCGATCGCGGCGAGTGCGCTGCAGCGCCAAGGTGTGCCCGCGGCCGAACTGGCGAACCATGTTGTCGCGCTGAACGTCGGCAATATCGTAACCGTGATTACCCGTCCCGATGCCTTCACCGATGTTCAATGGCAAGGTGCGCAAGCGAGACTGCAGGCCCAGGGCTTCAAGATTCTGATGGGACCGGACGTCACTTTCGACACCATCACCTCGACGCTGATGTCCGGTAAGGCAGACGCGGCTTTCTTCGCGTCATTGCCGGAAAACATCACCCCTTCGACCGACGACAATCCATTCTTCTTCTATACGGCGCGCTTCGGGGATGTCGCCACCAAGTCCTCGTCGGTTCTCTCGAACAACAATTCGGCGCTGAGAATAACCCTGGTGCTGATCGTGTTTGCGCTCGGCGCCTGCGGATATTACATCGCCGCTCCATTTGTCCGTTTAGCACGGCGGATGCCGCTGTCCGTGCTGACGCCGCCGGTAACCTATTTCTGTGCGATCGGCATTGGCTTTATGCTGATTGAAATATCGCAAATGCAGCGGCTGATGGTCTTCCTCGGACATCCCGTCTACGGGCTGGCTGTCGTCCTGTTCACCATTCTGCTCTTTGGCGGAATTGGCAGCGCCACGGTCGGCGAGCATGTCCCGCGACGAAGCGCTTTGATCACCAGGGTTGTCGCCCTCCTGACAACGCTCATAGCGGCCGGGCTATTGACTCCCTTGTTCACCACCTGGGCGCGATCGGAAGCTACCGATACGCGCATTCTGCTGTCCGTGCTGCTGCTGGCACCTCCGGCGTTCTGCATGGGAATGATGTTCCCGCTTGGGCTGGGTATCTGGCGCCGTCATTCGGAGCTTCTTCCGTTCTTCTGGAGCGCCAACGGGATTACGTCGATGTTTGCGTCGGTGCTGGGCATGGTCCTTTCGATCGAATTCGGCATCGCCAACACATATGCGCTGGGTGCCTGCTTCTATGTCGTTTGTGCATGCATGATCATCGGAAACCAGGCGCATCGCATCGGCGTGGCTGCAGCGAGGCCCGTCGAGGCGCCAGGATTGGTGCGTCAGGACAAAATCGCCGCACCGTCGATCCAGCCGTCACCGACCGAACCGGGCGCCAACATCAAGCCAGCCAAATCACCCGGACAGACCGTGCTGGCGCGGGCTGACGAGGCGATCGAGTAGGGGCGCGACGTCCGACACATGGTGTCAGCGCCGCCTGCTTCATGCGGCACGCACAATGTCCCGGATCGATCCCAGCATTTCCTCGATCATGGCGGCGGTGACGTCGAGATGGGTGCAGGCACGGATCCGGCCGTCCATCATGGCGAGCAGCACGCCGCGCGCCCGCAGCGCGGCGACCATCTTCTGGCCATCGACGCCGGCACCTTGAGGGTCGAAGAACACCAGATTGGTTTCCGGCTGCTGCACTTCCATGCCTGCGATTTGCGACAGGCCACCGGCGAGCGCGCGGGCATTGGCGTGGTCCTCGGCCAGCCGGTCGACGTGATGGTCCAGCGCATGGACGCAGGCGGCGGCGCAGATCCCGGACTGGCGCATCGACCCGCCGAGGCGCTGCTTCCAGCGCCAAACCTCGTCAATGAAGCCGTGCGAGCCTGC
>JAQGJF010001088.1 GCA_028290765.1 Tardiphaga sp. | reverse complement strand
GTCAAACCAGCGAGCGCCGCGCCGAACAAAACAAATCGGAGAAGCAAGGAAACCGCCGGCCCGGCCAGGCAAAATATCGCCGCGACCGCCGTCAGCACCAGCATGGCTCCGCCAACAAGAACAGCCGCGACCGCCAACGGGTACTGCACGAAAAAAAACGGAACGGTGCCCGCGAACATCAGCGGCAGATCCGTCACGATCAGCTTGAGTCCGCTGTGGCGGTACTTGACGCTTGATGCCCCGAAGATCGCAGCAACGGCCAGCGTCGAAAGCAATATCGCGCGCTCGAAATCCGCGACGACCAGCAGGAGTGCGGCGGCGCCCAAACAGAACGCTGCGATCGCCAGGACGAGATGCTCGACGCTGCGCTCCGCGAACCAGATGACGCCGATGGCTGCCGCCAATATCAAGGTCAGTGTCATTTAAAGAGCGCGCCCAAGCTGCGGATCGAACTGTGCGGATCTAACTTTATCGTTACCACAACATTTTCCGCGCTACAGCTGAGCTTCGATAGCCGCCTTATCGATAACCGACCATACCTGCCAAATCTTCCCGTTCCGAAATTCATAGAATACATTCTCGGTAAAGGAAACTCTCTTGCCGTTTACACGGAGTCCAAGGAACGTTCCCTTTGGCGTACAGTCGAATTTCAGCCGGCTGGCGATGTGAGGCGGATCGGAAATCAGCAGCTGAATGTCGAAATAAAGATCCGGAATTTCATAATAGTCTCTCTCCAGCATCCCGCGATAACCTGATATCCCGATCTGCTGACCGTTGTAGGTCACGTCATTATGAACGAACTGTTCCAGCTTCGGCCAGTCCTGTTTGTTCAGGCAGGCAATGTAGCCTCGGTAGGCGTCGGAGAGTTCGGTTTTAATCATGGCAATTGCTCCTGTGCGTTGAAAATAAAGTCGCACGAGGTAGAGTTCCACACCCATCGATCTTTAGAGCATGATTCCGAAAAGTGGGTACCGGTTTTCGGAAAAGATCATGCTCAAACCATAAGCTAGAGCGGGATGACGATTCGAAGATAAGTCATCCAGCTTTAGTGTGCAGGCTGCCACGATGATCGTTCGAGATTATCCAAACGATACGCCTCGACCTGCGCCTGCAGCCGTTCCAGCGAAGCCGTCGGCGCGGCGCGGTCGACGAGGTATTTTCCCTCCGACAGGAAGGAAAGCACCTTCAGATCGATCGCGGGTGAATGATGGATGACGTCGCCGTAATTGCCGAGATCATGGGTGATGTCCCTGGCGGCTCGAAAATCATGCAATTTGACATTGGAAAATTGCAGCAGCCGCCGGCTGGCGTAACCGGCGAAATCGTAGACGATCTTCAGCGTCGCCGGCGAGGCGTCGCGCATCGCCACGAATTGCAGGATCGAATAGGGTGGAAAATAGATCTGGAATTGCACGTCCGGATGTTTCGCGATCAGGTCGACCGTGTCGCGCTCGAAGTTACGGACCATCGCGTCGTAATCGAATCCCACCGCCAGATAGGCGCTGCGCACCGGATCGGTGATGCGCCTGAACGCCGCAAGGGTTCTGCCGGCGTTGTAGGCCTGGGCCACGTCGAAATCGGGCGCCAGGCTGAGAATGTCGTCGACACGGGGAATCGCAAACTTCACGGCACCGGCGGAGGTCAGCCGCGCGAGTGTTGTCGGCACTGCTCCGGTCGACCGCGTCAGCATCCACAGCGACTCGCGCGCCATGGCGCCGCTCAAGAGGTAGCCGGCGAGGCCCCTGGCATTTCTGCGATAAAGGTCGGCGGGAAAATAGCCGTTGGAATCGATATCCGGCGCGTCACCGAAGATCCAGTCGTCCATCTGCCAGATCACCCGCCTCGGCCGGCGCTCGAGCGCGGTGGCCAGCACAAAGCCCTGTTCGCGAGAATTCGAGCCGGTCATCGCCAGCTTCAGTGAGCGGACCCCGAGAATCCGGTCGATGTCGCTTTGCCGAAAGTGGATCGCCAGCGAGGTGCCGATGAACACCGTGTCGAAATCCTGGCTGCGGATCAGCCCGGCATTCTGCATGCGGCTGTCGGTCGAATACATCGGATGATAGAAGCGCGCCGGACGGAACAGCTGCAGCGGGTCGACGGCGAAATTGAGCGCGGCTGCCACCGCGACGAGGACCGCGCTGATGCCGATCAATCGAAACAAGTTCCTGACCGGTATGTGCATCAGAACCTGAAATAGATGAATTCGCTGTGCTGCTGGATACCCAGAATCCCGAATGCCAGCACCGCCGCCGACGCATACAGGAAGATGGGGCGGTGCAGCCAGGTGCCGAGCGCCTTGCCGACCGTCCTGTTTTCATGATCGTAGCCCATGATGGCCTGGGTGTTGGGCGCAAACCAGGCGATGGCGGCATAGCCGATGATAAGGCCGATATTGATGACTTCGCTGCGGCCGAAGACGAGCAGGGTCGGATCGGCCATCCGCGACAGCACATACAGCGCCGACGACAGGCTGTCGGCGCGAAAGAACACCCATGCGACGACGACGCACAGGAAGGTCAGAGCGACCCCGGCAACACTTGCCGCGGGAGAGACGAGCCGGGGTCCGAACCTGTTCCAGGCGTGATTGATGCAGAGATAGGCGCCGTGCAGCGCGCCCCAGGCCACAAAAGTCCAGGCCGCGCCGTGCCAGAGCCCGCCGAGCAGCATGGTGATCATCAGGTTCACGTAGCGCAGGACGGGGCCGTGCCGGTTGCCGCCGAGCGGAATGTACAGATAGTCGCGCAGGAACTGCGACAGCGTCATGTGCCAGCGCCGCCAGAAATCGATGATGCTGGTGGCCTTGTAGGGCGAATTGAAATTGAGCGGCAGGAAGATGCCGAACATCAGCGAGATGCCGATCGCCATGTCGGAATAGCCGGAGAAATCGAAATAGAGCTGGAAGGTGTAGGCCAGCGCGCCGATCCAGGCCTGATCGAACGACGGCGTATTGGCGCCGAACGCCGGTCCGACCAGCGGCTGGATGGCGTCGGCGAGGCAGGTCTTCTTGAACAGGCCGATGGCGAAAATGATCAACCCGCACAGGATCAGATGCGGATCCGGCCGCTTGGTCTCGGCGCGCTCGAATTGCGGGATCATGTCCTTGTGGTGCAGGATCGGCCCCGCGATCAGATGCGGGAAGTATGTCACGAACAGCGCATAATGCGGCAGCGCGTAGCGCGCGACGTTACCCCTGTAGGCGTCGACCAGAAACGCGATCTGGGTGAAGGTGTAGAATGAAATCCCGACCGGAAGCAGGATGTTGACGCTGAAGCCGGTGGAAAAGACGGCGTCGAAATTGGCGACCAGGAAGCCGGCATATTTGAAATAGCCCAGCGCCAGCAGATCGCCGGCGACGCCGATGCTCAGGACCGTGAAACGTCGGGCCGCGGGCAATTTGCGCGCGATCAGCAGCCAGCCGATGCCATAATTGAACGCGATCGACGCCAGCAGCAGCAGCACGAACGGCCAGTGGCTGGCCGAATAGAAGGCCAGCGACGCCAGCGCCAGCCAGACCACCGGAGCCACCTGGCCGAGGCGGCCCAACGCGAAATAGCCGATCAGGGCGACCGGCAGAAACAGGAAAATGAACTGGTAGGAGTTGAAGAGCATCGACCCATTCGTGTGAGGCGGGAAACCCTAACCACACCATCGCCCGGTCGACAACCTTTGACGGGAGCTGCGACGGATTCTGAAACTGGCCGGTCTCGTGCGGGCGATTTGGACCGTGTTCTTATCGAGTGTGATGACGGTCCGTGATCCCTCCCCCTTGTGGGGAGGGTCGGCCGAGCCCGGACGATGCGAAGCAACGTCCGCAAGCGGAGGCCGGGGTGGGGGTTA
>JAQGJF010001083.1 GCA_028290765.1 Tardiphaga sp. | reverse complement strand
GCGCTGGCCGGTGACAATCACCGCGTCGGCGTCGAAGAATTCGGCGTCACGGGTCAGTTCCGCCAATGTGCGGTCGGCGACGATGGCATGGGCGCCGTGCTTGACATGGACGTCGGCAAAGATCGCGACATCCTTGGCGCGCAGCCATGAGCGGTAGCGGCTGGCGACGCCGGCCTTGCCTTCCATGAAACCTTCATTGGCGACATAGGCGTTGGCCCATTGGTTGACCCGCACGAACACCGCGCCGGCCGCCTTGGCGACCGCGAGCCCCTGCACGGCGCCGTTGGCGAGCACGTTGATGCCGATCGGCAGGCCGCATTCGCGGCGGACGCGGTCGGCCATCACCGCCATGGCGGCGGCGGTTTCCGGACCCAACTCGTCGGGTTTGGCGAAAGGAATGTCGCCATGGTTCTCGACGATCAGGCCGTCGACGCCGCCCTCGCGATAACGCTGCGCCTCGGCGCAGGCGAAATCATAGATGCGTTCGACGGGTTCGCCGTCGTAATGCGGCGACCCGGGCAGCGGCAGCGAGTGAATGACGCCGATGACGGCCTGACGCCGGCCGAACAGGCGCTGGATCGCATTGTCCTTGGCGCGGTAGATCGATGTGTTCTCGGACAAAGGGTGTCTCCGGATTCAGAGGAAGGCTTGGGTTGAAACGTCGTTACCGCCGACGAGGCGGGTCAGGTCGGAAGCGGACGGGCGCAATTCCTGCGCACCGAACCGCGTCACTTGCAAGCTTCCCGCCGCGCAGGCGAGACCGAGCGCCTGCGGCAACGGGCAATCGTTGAGCCAGGCGGCCAGAAAACTGCCGACGAAACTGTCGCCGGCGCCGGTGGTGTCGACGACATCGACCGGCAACGCAGGGGCTTTGACGATGGCGCCATCGCGCGCGACGGCGGCGGCACCTTCGGTGCCGAGTGTCACGATCACCAGTTCCGGTCCGCGCGGCCCGGCGGCGCGCGCTTTCGCCGCGAGCTGAGCCAGGCCGTCGCGGATGTCGCCCGAGAACCACGGCAGCAGCGTGAGCGTTTCGCGGTGAAGCACGACGAGATCGAACGATGCGAAGATTTCGTCGGCGTGGGTGTGAAGCCATTCCGCCGGCAGGCCGGTCACCTGCATGCTGGTCTTGAAACCTTTGGCGCGGGCCATCTTCACCGCCGCGATCTGGCTCGGCACTTGGTAGCCTTCGAGGTGCAGCCACCAGCGGGTGGTCTGCGGATCGGTGGTCTCGACGAAGTGGCGGACATCGACATCATTGAGCAGCGACGGCTCGGAGACGATGGTGCGCCGGCCGTCGGCTTCGACCAGCACCAGCGCCCGGTTCAGCCGTCCGCTGCGCCGTTCGCGCGGGACGATGAGATCGACGCGACGATGCGACAATTCGGCCGCCGCCCAGTCGCTGTCCTGGTCGAGCCCGATCGAGGTGATGATCGAAGCCACCACCGGAAACGGCTGGCCGAGGCCGGCGGCGATCGCCGCGACGTTGGCCGCGGGGCCGCCGATCGACTTGACGATTTCCTTCGCAAGCCGCCGCTCCTCGCGTTCCGGCAGGCGGTCGAGGCACGCGGTATAGTCGACGCTGACATAGCCGACCGTGGTCAGGCGCGGCACCGACGCGTCGATCCGCAAATTCGACTCGGCCGGCCGCTTGCGCGACGTCAGCGCGCGGGCGGTCTCGGCCGGCCGGTAGTTCAGCGCCTTGATCGCCTGATCGACCCGCGCACGCGTCGCGGCTGTCACCGGCACCCGACCACCGATAACATGCGACACCGTTCCTTTCGACACGCCGGCGGCGCGGGCGACGTCGTCGATGGTCGGCTGGGTGCGATGGCCGAGCGGATGGTCTTCCGCGTCTGTAACCTTAGACATGAGCCGCTCCGATCCGGGCGCGGCGCAGCAGGCCGAGGCGGGCGCGGTAGACCGCGGTCATGCGGTCTTCGCCATCGTCGAAGGCAGCAAAGGGCGGAAGCTCGCTGCTGCGAAGGCAGGCCGACAGGCGCGGTGCCGGCGCGACCTCGGCCAGCGGCGGATCGGCCGCAAGGCACGCGTTGATCCGCTGCGGGCAGCGCGATGCGAAACGGCATTGCGACCACTGCGCATAGGGGCTCGGCGGTTCGCCGGTAATGGCCTCGCGGTGGCGCAGCGAACCCGGCACCGGCGACGGCGTCGCAGCCAGCAGCATGCGCGTATAGGGATGGCGCGGATCGGCGAAGATCGTTTCCGAAGGACCGCTCTCGACCAGACGGCCGGCATAGAGCACGCCGACATGGGTGGCGAGGTGGCGCACCACGGCCATGTCATGCGAGATAAAGACATAGGACACGCCGAGTTTGGCGCGCAGCTCGCCGAGCAGGTTCACCACCTGGGCCTGGATCGAGAGATCGAGCGCCGACACCGGCTCGTCGCAGACGATCAGTTCGGGCTCGACCGCCAGCGCGCGGGCAATGGCGACGCGCTGGCGCTGGCCGCCGGAGAATTCGTGCGGATAGCGCTGCGCATGACTGGCATCGAGGCCGACCAGCGCCAGCAGCTCGGCGACGCGGTCGACGACCTGGTGCCTGGGGCGCAGACCATGCAGCACGATCGGTTCGGCAATCGCCGCGCCGATCCTGACGCGCGGATCGAGCGAGCCGAACGGATCCTGGAAGATGATCTGGATCCGCCGCCGCAGCCGGCGCAGCGCGGCGGGCTCCAGCGCCCGGACATCGATGCCGTCGAAGGAGATATTGCCCGCATCCGGCTCGATCAGGCGCAGCAGCATCCGCCCGATGGTGGTCTTGCCCGAACCGCTTTCACCGACCAGCGCAAACACGTCGCCCCGTTGCAGCGAGAAGCTGACATCCGTGACCACGCGTGCGGACTTCCTGGCGCCGAACAGGCCGTCACCGGAAGCATAGGTCTTCGAGATGTTTTCGACCGAAAGCAGCGCGCTCATGCGACGTGCTCCTCGAGCGGCGCGCGCCAGCACGACACAAAGTGATCGGGCTTGATTTCGCGCAGCGGCGGATAGGCCTCGCTGCACCGAGAGATTGCAAACGGACAACGCGGCGCGAAGCGACAGCCTGCCGGCATGGTTTCGAGCGAGGGCACCTGGCCCTCGATCGCGGCCAGCGGTTTGCCGCGTTCGTCGGCGCGCGGCATCGCGGCGAACAGCGCCAGCGTGTAGGGATGCATCGGGTCGCCGAACAAGTCGCTTCGCGAGGCCCGCTCGACGATGCGGCCGGCATACATCACCGCGATCTCGTCGGCGATCTCCGCGACCACGGCGAGGTTGTGGGTGATGAACAGGACCGCGGTGCCGAGTTCGGCGCGCAACTCGTCGATCAACCGCAGGATCTGGCTCTGGATGGTGACGTCGAGCGCGGTGGTCGGCTCGTCCGCGATCAAAATCGCGGGACGGCAGATCAGCGCCATCGCGAT
>JAQGJF010001045.1 GCA_028290765.1 Tardiphaga sp. | reverse complement strand
TGGCGCTGGGGCTGGCGCTGTTTCCGCTGGTCTCACGGCTGCATAGCGGCGTCGATATCCTGATCAGCGGCGTGTCGGCCGGCACCATCGCCTATGGTGTGCACCGCTGGCGGAACCGCGCATGAGCGGGGCGGTCCTGAGCGATTTCATCGGCGATTGGCATGCGCTGCTGGTGCTGTTGCTGGCGGGTTTCCTGCCTAACGAAAGCTGGCGGATGCTCGGGCTGTGGCTCGGCGGCGGTGTCGACGAGGAGTCGGATCTGCTGGTGTGGGTGAGGGCGGTGGCGACCGCCATTCTCGCCGGCGTCATCGCCCAGATTCTGGTGCTGCCGCCCGGCGCCCTGGCGGGCATCCCCGGCTTTTTGCGCTACGGCGCGGTCGCGGCCGGACTGGTGGCGTTCGTCGCGACGCGCCGCTCCATTTTCGTCGGCGTGGCCTGCGGCGAGGTGGTGATGCTGGCAGGCAAGTGGTGGCTTGGCTGAGGCGCCTGGCTGTCCCGATCGTGCTCAGCTGCTGATGTGGGCGTCGGCGACGGCTTTCCGGAACAGGGTGTTCATCGCGTCGGAAATGCCCTGGGACGGGCTGACCTCGAAATAAAACCCCGGCGAAGCGCAGGTCTGCATGTTGGTGGCGATCTCGCTGTTCAAGGAGGGGCCGTAGGGACCGATGTTGAAGGGGGCTATCCAGGTATTGTACCAATTGTTGGTCGGCAGCGAGAGGTAGGTCGTATACAGGACGGCGACCTTGATGCCGCGATCCTTGAGCGTCTTGCACAACGCCGGATTAATCGGAGACTGACAGCGTGCCGTCCCCGATTTCGGTTTGAGGCATCCGCCATTGGCTTCGTCGGCGACGCCATCCGAAACGAAGAACAGATACTTCAAGGGAGCGGAAGATGTGCCGGCCCCTGGCGCGCCGATCGCATTGTTGACCGCCGGAAGCAGGGTGCTGAAGGCGGTGTCCTGATCGTTGTTGTCGTTTTGACCGTTCACCGTCATCAAGTCGATGTTGCCGGCCGCCGATTTGGCGCTGCTCAAGCTGGAAGACAGCGAGAACAGCGACCGCAGGCCGGCGCTCTGGGCCGAACCTCCAAAATCGTAGATCGCCATTCGGAATTGGCTGGGATAGGTCGCGATGCTGCCCGCGGTATCCATCAGTTGCTGGGTTGCACTGCGCAGCACGTCGATCCGCGTGGTCACGCCCAGGCTCTTGGCGAGCTTGTAATAATTGTTGCTGTCGTTGAGGTCATGACAGGCGAACGCGCAGCTGTCGGGAGTATTGTTGACCATGGTCGTGACATCCGAGGGGGTGGCGCCGACGCCCATGGATGGTGAGTTGTCCAACAGCAGATAGAAATCGATATACAGAGGCATTGACGCGCTGGCGGTCGACTGGCCGCTGATGGCGATTGTCTTGATGCCCGCGACGGCCAGAAAAGACGTCGCAATGTTGGCCGAGTAGGTAACCGTCGAGGTTACCGCGCTGCCTGCCTTGGAAACGACGGCGTCGACCTTGTTCAGCGTAAAGCCGGTTTTGCCGACGATATTGCCGTTGAAAAGGTTGATCGCGTCGGGACCTCCCAGGGCGATGGAACCATCCGACGTCATCGAGCCGGCCGCGAGAAAAGCCGGAGAATTTTTGGAGACCGATCCGACGCTCGCCGCGTCGCTCGCGGCCTGCAATTTGGTTCGGATTTGGGCGACTTGCGAATAATCGACGGCGGCCCCGACCAACGAAAGGATGGGCAAAATCGCGATGCCGAAGATGACCGCGATGTTGCCACGCTGATCGCCGAGAAAGTTCTTGAAAAGCTGAGACAAGACAAACCTCTCCCATTCACGGCGGATAGTCGCTTGCACGACGTATCAATTCCAGATCGTACCGGCGGTGCCTCGTTACTTGAGGTGTTGATCGCCGTGAGTTCTTTTCAGGCGCAGTCCAAAGGGTGTTAAGGGTGTTAACCAAATGCTGGCCGCGATCGAATGCCGGTCGCGACACGACCATATTGACTACGCTGAAAAAACTAACGGCCGCTGAATGTCTCTGGCGAATTATCGGGGAATCGCCTTAACTTAAAGCCCGCAGGCTATTTCGATCGACGAAAAGCCAGCCGCTTTCCGGGGCTTCGTCTGCGCAGTCCGGACGCAATGACGGAATTCGTTGACGCCGACCGGGAGCAGTGGTCCAAGATCATCCAGGCCGAACACGTCGGTCGAGGCACGGAATATTTTCGCTGGACTGGGTTGGGTTGCGCGATGGTTCGAGAGAGTGAAATTCGCAGCGGCGAAACCGCGGTCGATCCGCCGGCGGCGCGCGATGCCGGGCTGGTGTTCATCGGCCGCATCCGCACCCCCTGGAAATCGCGGCTGGAAACCCCGCGGCAGGGCCGTCTCGACGGTCCGGTCTGCCGTCTCGAAATCTTCGAGCCTTGGGTGCCGGCCCTGCAGGGGCTCGAGCAATATTCCAGCGTCGAGGTGATCTACTGGCTGCATCTGTCGCGCCGCGACCTCGTGCTGCAGAGCCCGAAAAACGACGGTGCGGCCCGCGGCACGTTTTCACTGCGCTCGCCGGTGCGGCCCAATCCGCTCGGCACCTCGATGGTGAAACTGATCGGCATCGAAGGATCGACCGTGCTGGTGCGCGGCCTCGATTGCCTCGACGAGACGCCGTTGCTCGACCTCAAGCCCGACCGCTGCCAGTTCACGCCGCTGGCGCCGCCGCAGCCCGGCGACTTCCAGACCGAGTGAGTGCGACTAGAGTTGAATCGGGATAGCTAACTCCGTCATTGCGAGGAGCTCTTGCGACGAAGCAATCCAGTTCTTGCTTCCTGGCTTCTGGATTGCTTCGCTTTGCTCGCAATGACGGGGCTGGTGACGCCGCTTCATCTTAAAGCCATCACGCTCTAGCCGCTTTTCAGCGCCGCGATCAGCTTGGTGGCGTTGTCTTCCAGCACTTTCACGTCTTCCTTGCGGCTGGCCGGCGGCAACAGCGCGATGCCGTCATGGCGGGGCATCACATGCATGTGCAAATGAAACACCACCTGGCCGCCGGCGGCTTCGTTGAACTGCTGCACCGTGATGCCGTCGGCATTGAAGGCCTTCATCGCCGCGGCGGCGATTTTGTGGGCGCCGCGCGCGACATGGGCGTAATCGTCCGGCGCGATGTCGAGGATGTTGCGCGCCGGCGCCTTCGGGATCACCAGCGTATGGCCGGGCGAGCGCGGCATGATGTCGAGGAAAGCCAGCACATGGTCGTCTTCGTAGACCTTGTAGCAGGAAAACTCGCCGCGCAGGATTTTTGCGAAGATGTTGTTGGTGTCATAGGCGGTCATGGCCGGCTCCCGAATTTTATGGATGACTTGCACCGTCTGGGCCGAAGCGGTCAAGACTCGTTGTCGACCTTGTCGTTGTCGGTCTTGCGGAACGGGCCGGCTTCGGTGAGTTCGCGCCCGGCTTCGGCGACATAGTCCCGCTCGCGCTTGAGATAATCGCGCACCGCGCGGCGAAAATCCGGGTCGGCGATGTAATGCGCCGAATAAGTGGTTTGCGGCAGGTAGCCGCGCGCCAGCTTGTGCTCGCCCTGGGCGCCGGCCTCGACCACTTTCAAGCCGCGCGCAATCGCAAAATCGATGGCCCGGTAATAGCAGACCTCGAAGTGCAGGAACGGGTGATGTTCGACCGCGCCCCAGTGCCGGCCGAACAAGGTATCGGAACCGATGAAATTGATCGCGCCGGCGATCCAGCGGCCGTCCCGTTTGGCCATCACCAGCACGACGTCCTTGGCCATGCTTTCGCCGATCAGCGAATAGAATTCGCGGGTGAGATAGGGCCGTCCCCATTTGCGCGAGCCGGTCTCCATGTAGAATTCGAAGAACGAATCCCAGGCGTCCTCGGTGATGTCGGCGCCGGTGAGGGCATGAATGGTGATGCCGTTGGCCAGCGCGTCACGCCGCTCGCGGCGGATCGCCTTGCGATGCCTTGAGGCAAGAGTGCCGAGAAAATCCTCGAAACTGCCATAGCCGTCATTGTGCCAGTGAAATTGCTGGTCGGTGCGCTGGAGAAATCCGTGGCCGGCCAGAAACCTCCA
>JAQGJF010001007.1 GCA_028290765.1 Tardiphaga sp. | reverse complement strand
CTGTTGCTGCCGGCGGTGGTCGTGCCGCTGCCGGTCCACACCGCGTTGCCGGAAGAGTCGCTGACGGTGAGCGTTACGCTCGACGCCGCGGAATTCAGCGAATACCCGAACGACGCCTGCCCGTTCTGAAGCGTCGCCGTATCGCCTTTGGCTTCGACGGTCTTGCCGATGTAGTTTGTCGCATTCAGCGTCAGCATGCTGTTGAAGGATGCTGCAAGCGAACTCAAATTCGTATTGAGGGTCTGCTGCTGCTCGTAATTCGCGTACGACGTGAGCTGATTGATGAAGTCCGTCGAATCCGTCGGGTCCAGCGGATTCTGGTTCTGCAATTCGCTGACGAGCAAATTCAGAAAGTCGCTCGACGTGAGCGACGAAGATGACGTCGACGATGATGACGCCGCCGTCGTCGAGGCGACGGACGTGGCGGTTGTTGCAGTGACGCTCATGGCATGCTCCAGCCGCTTCCGTGCGCGCTACGCGCTCCGGAATTTTTTCGGATGATCTCGTGATCTTGAATTCCGCTTCCTTATTGAAACGGACGGCGCTGCAAATTCAGGCAGGATTTCTGCAGGCCGCCTTCGCGGCGCATGCGCGTGACGAAATGCATCGGATTTGGTTCAAAACATCCGGTTTGCAGGGAACGCCGGTACGCGCGGCCCGGCCAATGCGCGCCTTGCGCAGGCAAAAATTGCCGGGCGAGAACCGCGTGCGATCCCGCAGCAATGACCGGAGAAGCCGGCCTATGTTGCCGGCATTTCAGGTGAGACGATTTTGGAAGACCGCCATGATTTTAGAAGACACCCGCGATTTCGGATAGCGATCTCCAGAGCATGATCGGTTCTGAATAAATCAGAACCGAAGCTCCAGCTTTTAATTTTGGCGCGTTCTCTTCACGCAAACCGGTACCCACCCCGGATCAAGTCCGGGGCAGGCTTTCGCTCGAAAACCGTGTAGATTCTTGCGTTGGCGCATGTCCTTGTCGGCGAACCGGATCCCACTTCGCCGGGCTAGCGTCGCGGTCCCTGGAAATTCATTCCGGGCAGATAGCGAAGAATGCCGCCGCCGAAACCGTGACCTGGTCTCATCTCGGAAAGACGCTTCCGATCCTCCGGCGACAATTTTTCGATGGCGTTGGCAATTTGCTCGGCAACTTCGTTCCGGTCCACGGCCTGTTCGGCACTCAGCTCCTGCGCCGTGGCGAGAAATCTCGCGCGATCGAACGATCCGCCGTCGAGAGCCTTTTCCATGCGCTCGCCGATCTCCTCGAGTCTGCGGAAATGCCGGAAGGCACGATCCTGAAAACTCCGGATCGTCGCGTCCATGATCCGGGCGCCCTCCGGGCTTAGCCTGCTTTCCAGTGAATCAAGAAACGGCTGCATCGATCCCGGCGGCGGCGGCGGGCCAAACTTACCTGCACGGTCGCCGACGAGCCAGCCCGCTACAAACAAGTTGACGCCAAGAGAAACGATCAGGGCCAGCGGAAGCAGGCTGATTTGCGGAAGCCGCATCACAATATTCCGATATCTGCAGCGATTAATATTCAGTCACGCGCGAGATATCCATCGCGTAAGCCAGAAAACCGGGGAAATCGGTACGCGAGGCTTTATCGGGCAGCAGGGACGGGTAAAGGCCGGCAAAAATCCCGATCAAAAAGCAGACCGCCAGGATGAGGCCCGGCGAGCGCGGCGATGCCAGAAATGCCGGGACGCCATACCACCGGCGTGAAAGGTGGGCCGGCGTTACGACAGACCTCGGAACGGCCGGGGGGACCGCCTGCATAATTCGATCGGTCAGCCCGGCGCTTGCACGAATCGGGGCCGCGGAAAGGGCCCGTCGCAATCGTCTCGCCTCGTCCAGAACCAGGCGAGCCTCATCCGACGAGCGCAGCAAAGCGGCGGCAGATCGCTGCTGCAGCGCAGGCCAGGTGGACATGTCGTCCCCGAGCCGGTCAAGCAGATCCTCGAAATCTGCAACATTCATCGTCGGCAAACCCGCTCCGATCAAACCACTGTAGTTCTTCCGCTTTTTAAGCAAATGGTGGTGCTTTCGGCAACCACAGAATGTGGCCGCGACGCCGTCTTTGTCTCATAACCAAGTGTCAGGAGGAATTTTCAACACCGAAAAAGCCGATACGGTAGCGACCGCCCTGAATTACCATCCGGGGCGCCTCTACCGCAACGCAGCACAATCGGGCAATTTCGCTGGATGGGCAGCTGCCGCCGCGCCGAATCTAGCTCGTTTCGCTGGGCTTTGTCGTGGCGACCGCGACGAACTTCCAGGCGTCACGCAATTCGGTGAGGCTTGCGATAATGCGACGATAGCATGCGGACGCGTCCGGGCGGCCGAACGACCGCAGGCAGGCCATGATCAGCGCCTGGTAGGTCCTGTGCAACCGCTCGGCAAGCGCGCCGCCGCGGTCGAAATCCAGATGGTGACTGAGTCCCCGCAAGATCGCGGTCGCACGGATCATGTGGTCGTGGCTCTCCTCGAACCGTCGTGCTTCGGCCGCCTGAAGCGATTTCTGCAGGAACATGATCGCCCCATCATAGAGCATGACCACCGCTTTCAGCGGCGGAACCGCAACTGACGCCGTGCGATAGGCCTGGGTCGCCTGCTGCGAAGTCGATCTCTGCATCATCAATTCCCGGAGTCGAGGAGCGCTGAAAGGTAGTCGAGCGTTGAATTCGCCGTCGAGATGGCCGACTGGTATTTCGCATATTGATTTGTCAGCATCGTCTTGTAGAGCGCGGCCCGCGAATTGATGTCGTCGATCTGTTGCTGCATGCTGTCGTCCCGGGTTTGCAGATTGGTGATCAGCGTCTGGATCGACCCGGTGCTGGTACTGGAGCTGTTCTTTGCAAGATTGTAAATCTGCGCGGCAATGCCGGTTGTCGAGGTCACCGTGACGGAAGTCGAGGCCGAGCTCGAATAGGTGAAAGCCATGCCGGCGTAGACGGTGCCCGCATTTCCGATGATTGAATTGCCGCTGACCGTAAACAACGAACTGTCTCCGCCGACCGACGCAGACGTCAGCGCGCCGGAACTGTCGACGGTCAGATCGAGCACAAAGGACGCGGGAGGCGACGATCCGGTGTTGACGACCGAAAGCGAACTCGACGATGTGGTGGTCTGCGCAGACAGCAGCGACATCGCTCCGGCGAGGTTCTGGGACAAGGTTGTCGAAAGGACGCTGGTATCCAGCTCAAGATCGTTCGTGGTGTTGAACGACAATCCGAGATCGCTCAGGGACAAGCCGTCGATCGAGCTATTCAACGCCCGTTCCATCTGCGTCATGATGGTGCGCATCGTGCCGTCGCCGAACAGAACCGAGCTGGAATCGACCGTTCCATCCGAACTGAGCTGCTGCTGACCGTAGACGTAGTCGCGAAAGGCGTTGTAGTCGGTAACGAAGGTCTGCAACGCGGTCGAGATCGAGCTGGTATCCGCCTCGATGCTGATGTTCAGGGTGGTGCCGGTCGGGGTGTCCTGCAAAAGGTTGAAGGTGACCCCGCTCAGGACGTCAGTGATGTCGTTGGTGTCCCGCGTCAACGAAACTCCGTCGAGCTTGAAGATCGCCGGCTGGGCGGTTTGCAGAACGTCGGTGAAATCCCCGGAACTGTCGGTCACGCCAAGCTTGTTCATGATGTCGTCGCCGGAGACGCTGCTGGTCTCGATATCGGCCGCATCCTCCGTTCCCGAAAGCACCATCTCGAACTCGGTGCTCGAGACCTGAATGATCGAGGCCTGAACGTTGGTTGTGGAGGTCTGCGCGTTGATGGCGTCAACGACGTCCTCGAGCGACATGGTGCTGGTAATCGCGACATCCGCGCTGGTGCCTCCGGCGAGGCCGATCGAGAACGTTCCGCTGTAGCCCAGTTCCGCGGTCTTGTCGGCGACCGATGATCCAATGACCTTTTGTGCGGTCGCGATCTGGCTGATCTGCAAGGTGTGATCACCCGTGGCGGCGCCGTTGCCAATCGACATCGACAAGGCTGAGCTCGCGCTGATATCGCCGGTCGAAGTGATGGTCGCCGCCCGAGTGCCGAAGACGCTGGAGGATAGTGAATTCACGATCGAGCTGCTCAGCGACTTCGTCGCGGTCGCAACCGTACTCAGGAGCGTTTGAAGGTTCTGATAGGCCGAGATCTTGGCCTCATTGCTGGTAATGCTGGTCTGGATGGTGGTTGCCTGGGCCAGCTTGGCATTGACCTGTGACTCGATCAGAGCGTCCCAGTCGACGCTGGTCGTCGTCTTCGTGCCCGAGGTCGTCGTCGAAGTCGCAGAAGTTGTACTGCTGGACGTCGCGGTCGTTGCGGAGGAACTCGTGCTACTCACCGACGTCATGGCTCAACCTCTGATTTGATAAGTGATGGGCCGGAAAAATTGGCCGGCCCATCACTGCCGATTGCTTAGCCGAGCAAGTTCAGCAAATACTGCGGCATCTTGTTCGCCGCGGATTCGGCGGACACCGCCGCCTGGGTCTTGACTTCGGCCGAGGAGAGCTTCGCCTGCTCGGATGCGATATCGACGTCGGTGATGGCAGAATTGGCGGACTGCAGATTTTCCGTTTGGGTCGAGATCGAGCTCGCGCTGAAATTGAAGCGCGACTCCTGGGCGCCGATCGTGGCCCGCGCGGACGATACGGTGTCGATCGCGGTATCGAGCGCGGTGAGCGCCGACGTCGCGCCGCTCAGCGAGCTGACACTCAGCGAGCTGAGTTGGAGCGAGCTCGATGTGAGATTGGACAGCGTGACAGTGATGGTGTCCGACGCCGACGATCCGACCAGAACCGAGACGCCGGAGGCGAACGCACTGGTTCCATCCAGCAGGCTCTGGCCGCTGTAGCGCGTTCCCGTCGCGATGCTGTCGATTTCGCTGGTCAGCTGCGAGAATTCCGAATTGATATAGGCTCGGCTGCTGTCGGTCACGGTGCCCGACGCCGACTCCGAGGCCAGCGACTTCATGCGGGCCAGAATGTCGCTGATATTGGAGGCGCCGCCGTCCGCGGTCTGCAAGATCGACGTGGCCTGCGAAGCATTGGTCGCTGCCTGCTGCAAGGTGGTGACGTCAGATGAAATGCGCGTCGAAATAGCAAGGCCCGCCGCGTCGTCGGAAGCCTTGGTGATCTTCGAACCACTCGACAGCTTGGCCAGCGAACTCGACTCCTGGGCCGCGTTGATATTCAGATAGCGGACGGCGGAGTTCGCCGCGGTATTGGTGGAAATGACGGGCATTCTGTTGCTCCTAGGTGTGTGGCGGCATCTGCCGCATCATCGGGATCCAAATCCCAGACGTAGGCCAGCCCCCCGTCCACCCGGTACAACGGGCCGGCAGGCTGAAGTCAGGCGGAGTTTCCGCCGCAGTCGCGTGATTATGGTTAGTAATCGGTAAATGAGTGGCGGATGTCGCGCTCGTGGCGGCGAAGCAGATCCTTGAGCTGCTGACGCCCGCGCTTGAGAAGCGACTCGACTGCCGCCACCGTCGTATCCATCACTTCGGCGATTTCGCCATTGCTCATATTTTCATGATACGAGAGAATCACCGCGACACGCTGCTGCTCGGGAAGCCGCTGCATCGCGCTTTCCAGCATTTGCGTGACTTCATTGCGCTGCATTGCGCTGACGACATCCGGCTGCGCATCCATCGGCTCCGGAACGGCATCGACGTTGTCGGTGCGAGGCAAGCGATGCAGATCGATGCACCGGTTGGTGATGACGCGGTAGAGCCATGTCGAGAATTTCGCGCGGCCGTGCTGCCATTTCCCGCGATGCGTCCACACCTTGAGCATGGTGTCCTGGACCACATCCTCGGCATCTGCACGGCTGCCAACGATCCGAAGGGCAATTCCGAACGCACGATCGATGTGGCGCTCGACCAGAAGACGGAAAGCAGCTTCATCGCTCGATGCGAGT
>JAQGJF010000998.1 GCA_028290765.1 Tardiphaga sp. | reverse complement strand
CCTGCCGTCACCGAGGGACAACGCGGTATGGGTCCCTGCTTTCGCAGGGACGACGGATAGATTTCACTGCGGACAGATATATCCCGTCCCCGCCGGCGACTTGAAGCAGCCGACCGATTCCGGGATTACCTGCTTCGGCAGCCACAGCACCACCTTCGGGAAATAGATCGTGAAGGTGATGGTCACCAGGAACACCACATAGATCGGCAGCGCCGCCCGCAACGCCTTGCCGAAACTGACACCGACGAATTTCGACGCCATCAGCAGCACCAGCCCGTAAGGCGGCGTGATCAGGCCGAAGGCCAGGGTGGCGATCAGCACCACGCCCATGTGGACGCCGTTGATATCGCCGGCCTGGGTCAGCGTGTTCACCAGCGGCATGAAGATGATGATGGTCGGTACCGGTTCGATGAAATCGCCGACAATGGTGAACAGCAGCACCAGCAGCAGCATCATCAGATGCGGATCGTTGCCGGCGAAGAACGTGATCCAGTCGGCGATCACCGCGGCGCCGCGCAGATAGGCCAGCATCCAGCCGAAGGCGTTGGCGGCGCCGATGGTGACCAGCGGCAGCGAAAAGATCAGCCCCGCCAGGCAGAAATCGTACGGAATATTCCTGATATGCCCGCGGTTAAGCGCCGGGATCACCACCGCGATGATCCATACCACCGCGACGACGCCGGCTTCTGTCGGCGTGAAGGAACCGGTCAGGATGCCGCCGAGCAGGATGACGGGAATCATCAGCGGCAATATGGCGTCACCGGCGGCAAAGATAATCTGGCGCAGCGGCGCGCGCGACTTGCGCATGCCGACCGGGCCGAAGAAATAGCAATAGATCATCAGGCCGAAGCCGATCATCATGCCTGGCACCACCCCCGCCATGAACAGCCCCGCAATCGATACGTTGCCGACCGCGCCATAGACCACCGCGGTGATGCTGGGCGGCACCAATGCGGCGATGGTGGATGCGGACGCGATGATCGCCGCGATGAAGGCGGGACTGTAGCCTTCCTTTTTCATCGGACCGCCGAGCGCCCGGCTCATCACCGCCACGTCGGCGGTGGTCGATCCCGACATTTCCGAAAAGAACATGCTGAAGACGACGACGACCTGTGAGAGTCCGCCCCTGACATGCCCGACCAGCGACAGCGACAGGTTCGCGATACGCACCACGACATTTGCCGAGCTCATCAACTCGCCGACCAGCAGGAAGAACGGTATCGCCAGCAGCGCCTCGGAATCCACCCCGTCGAAAATCTTCTGCATGATCGCGGCGAGCGAGACATCGGACAATAGCGCGCCGACGAAGACGCCGGCCATCAACGCGAACGGCACCGGCACGCCGAGATAGCCGAAGAACAGGAAGCAGAACGTCATCAACCCGAGAATAACAGGTGCGCTCACAGTCCTACCTTCGGCTGGAGGTTGACGTCGACAGGCGCGATCGCGAGATCGTCCTCGGGCGGTTCGGGATGATCGAAACCGTTACGAATGCCGTTGACCAGCTGTTCGATCGTGAACAGCGCGATCAGCACGCCGGACAGCGGAATCGCCGCGTACAGCGACGCGATCGGCGTATTCGACGGCAGGCGGAAACTGCCGAAGCCGCGCAGGTAGTTGATGTAGCCGAAATAGATCAGGCAGCCGGCCACCGTGAGCACGACAATGCGGATGATGATCTCGACGACCAGCCGCGGCGTGCCGTGCATCGCCTCGGAAATCGCCGTCAGATAAAGATGGTCGTTGCGCCGGGTGGCAACCGCGGTGCCGATAAAGATGGCATAGACGAACAGCGTCGACGTGGCCTCCTGCAGCCAGAGCCAGGGATAACCGATGGTGCGGGTGACGATGTCGCAGGTCACCGAGAGCGAAAAGCCGAAACACAGCAGGCCGCAGATCATCATCAAGATCATCTCGAGCCTGTCGAGCGACCGCCACTTCAGATGATGCTGGCGCTGTAACACCAGCTTGTCGGCGATGGCCATCAGTAAGTCTTCCCGCGTGGCGCTGGATTGCTTCGTGGAATTTACCGTCTGGCGCGCAGTCGCGCCGCCCGTTAGCTCGCAATTACGTTGAGAGGTTGGTGAAAATCTCACCCCGTCATTGCGAGGAACTCCCGCGACGAAGCAATCCAGCTCTCGTTTGCGGCCCTGGATTGCCTCGTGACTACGTACGACTTAGTTGATCGCCCGGATCAGCGTCTTGATCTTGTCGGCATGCGGACCGAGCTCCTTGGCGAGCTTGTCGAGATAGGGATCGGCAACCTTCTGGAAGCTCGCCTTGTCGACATCCTTCACGATCTTGACGCCGGTTTTCTCGAGCTTGGCCGCCGCGGTATTTTCAAGCTCGAATGCCCGCTTGGGTTCCTGGAGGCTGACGTCGCGCGCAGCTGCCGTCACCCATTGCTTCTGGTCGGCGCTGAGGCCCTGCCAGAGCTTGTCGCTGATCCACAAGACACAATTGTTGGCCTCGTGCCCCGTCATCGAGAGAACTGGCGCGACTTCGTAGTGCTTGTTGATCAGATAGACGTTGACGGCGTTTTCACCGAAATCCATCACGCCAGTTTGCAGCGAGGTGTAAACGCTGCCGAATGGCATGTGCACGGTCTGAGCGCCGTAGGCCGGAAACATCAAGTCCTCGGTCGCGGTGGCTTGCACGCGAACCTTCATGCCCTTGAGGTCGTCGGTCTTGCGCACTTCCTTCTTGCCGTACATGTTGCGGAAGCCCTGGGTGCAGAGGCCGATCGCATGAATACCCTGGGTCGTGCCGTCGATCATTTCGCGCACCGCCTCGAACACCTTCTCGTCGGCGAGCGCCTTGATGTTGTGCTCCTCGGAGCGGAACAGGAAGTGCAGCGACATCACGCCGGCCTGCGGCGAGATCGTCGAGGTATTGGCCGAGGATACCACCGCGAAATCGAGATCGCCGGCTTTGACCAGTTGCAGGAGCTGCGGCTCCTGCCCGAGCTGCGCGCCGGGGAATTGATCGATCAGCATGGTGCCTTTGCTCAATTCCTTGAGCCTGGCAGAGAAGATGTCATAGGCAATGCTGTAGCCGGAGTTCAGCTGCTGATCGTGGGCGAAGCGATAGTGCTTCACCTCCTGCGCGCCTGCCGCTGCTGCAAACAACACCGCCACCGCTGCGACGACCGCACCAGTCAGTTTCTCTGGATGTCTCATGACGCCCCTCCCCTTGTTTTGATTGACATGATCATCCCATCAAGGGGTCAGGATTGTCAATAAAACATCAGCATGGGCGGCAAAGAACGCCCATGTCAGCCCTGAAAGGCACAAGATTATCGATAATGGCCAGTCTGGACGGGACGTGATCGCAAAGCTTCTACGTTACGCCCTTGCCTTTGCCGGTCATGAAATCGAAGTCGCAGCCTTCATCGGCCTGCAGAATGGTCTCGTGAAACAAATGCGCGTAGCCGCGACGCGCCCAGTCCGGCGTCGTGACCGGCGCCAGAGCCGCACGGCGTTTTTCCAGTTCGGCCTGATCGACCAGCAGATCGATGCTGCGTTTGGCGACATCGAGGCGAATGCTGTCGCCGGTCTTCACCAGTGCCAGCGGGCCGCCATTGGCGGATTCCGGGGTGATGTGCAGCACGATGGTGCCGAACGCCGTCCCGCTCATCCGCGCGTCGGAAATCCGCACCATGTCCTTGACGCCGGCGCGCGCCAGCTTCATCGGGATCGGCAGGTAACCTGCCTCGGGCATGCCGGGGGCACCTTTCGGCCCGGCATTGCGCAGCACCAGCACGTCGTCGGCGCTGACGTCGAGATTTGGATCGTCGACCCGCAGCGTCATATCCTCGACCGAGTCGAACACCACGGCGCGGCCGGTATGCTGCAGCAGTTTTGGGCTGGCGGCGGAATGCTTGATGATGGCGCCGCGCGGCGCGAGGTTGCCGTGCAGCACCGCCATGGCGCCCTCCGGCTTGATCGGATTGTCGCGCGGGCGGATGGCATCCTGCCCCGGCACTTCCTCGGCACCGGCGACGACCTCGCGCAGCGTGGCGCCAGTGACGGTTTTGGCATCGAGGTCGATGAGATCGCCGAGCTTCTTCATCAGCTTCGGCACACCGCCGGCATGATGGAAATGCTCAATGTAATGCGCGCCGGACGGTTTCAGGTCGATCAGCACCGGCACATCGCGGCCGAGCTTGTCGAAAGCTTCGAGATCGATCCGATTGGTGGTGCGATTGGCGATCGCGGTCAGATGAATGAGGCCATTGGTCGAGCCGCCGATCGCCTGCAGCACCACCTGGGCGTTGCGGAACGAGGCGGGAGTCAAAAATTCGCTCGGCTTCGGGCCTTTCGCCCTGGCCATCTCGGCGGCGACCTTGCCGCTAGCTTCCGCGGAGCGAAAGCGCTCGGCGTGCGGAGCCGGAATGGTCGCGCTCATCGGCAGCGACAGGCCCAGCGCTTCGGTGATGCAGGCCATGGTCGAGGCGGTGCCCATCACCATGCAGGTGCCGACCGACGGCGCGAGCCGGCCATTAACCGCTTCGATTTCGACCTCGTCGATTTCACCGGCGCGGAATTTTCCCCACAGCCGCCGGCAATCGGTGCAGGCGCCGAGCACTTCGCCCTTGTGATGCCCGACCACCATCGGTCCCACCGGGATCACCACCGTCGGCAGATCGGCGCTGACCGCGGCCATGATCTGCGCCGGCAACGTCTTGTCGCAGCCGCCGATCACCACCACGGAGTCCATCGGCTGTGCCCGGATCATCTCCTCGGTGTCCATCGCCATCAAATTGCGCAGATACATCGAGGTCGGAAACGCAAAGCTCTCGGCGATGGAGATGGTCGGAAACACCATCGGCATCGCGCCGGCCAGCAGCACGCCGCGCTTCACCGCTTCGATGATCTGCGGAACATTGCCGTGGCAGGGATTGTAGTCGCTGTGGGTATTGGTGATGCCGACGATCGGGCGGTTCAGCGCATCGTCGGAATAGCCCATCGCCTTGATGAAGGCCTTGCGGAGGAACAGCGAGAACCCGGCGTCGCCGTAGCTGGTCAATCCCTTGCGAAGCCCGTCAGCCATGGCTGGGTGTCCTTTGAAAACGCTGTTATGACGGAGTTATGGGGCGCCGGCTCTATTGTCAATAATTGACCCTCAATCCCGCCGATAAATCGCGGAATTTGGCAGCATTATTGACAATGGCCGGGGGCCGTGCTGATTTGGACCGCGATATGTGCCGTTCCGGCAGTTGCTAATCCAGCGAGCGACCATGAACAAGCCATTGCGCGTGGGCCTGATCGGCGCCGGCATGGTGAGCCGCCACCACCTGATCGCCTGGGCCGAACTCAAGGACCATGCGCGCGTGGTCGCGGTTGCCGATCCGTCGGATGAGAACGCCGCGCGCCGCGCCGGCGAATTCGGCATCACCAAAACTTTTCGCGACGCTGAGACCATGCTGGCGGAAACCGAACTCGATGCCGTCGACATCGCGGCGCCGCGGGCGATCCACGCTTCGCTGGTCCGACTTGCGGCGGCCAAGGGGTTGGCGGTGCTGTGCCAGAAGCCGCTCGCCGTCAATCTTAAGGAAGCGACGAAACTCGCAGCGGAGGTGAAGGACCGGATCCGCCTGATGGTTCACGAAAACTGGCGGTTTCGCGGCTACTACCGCGACGCCGCATCATGGCTGCGCGACAGAAGGATCGGCAACATCAAGCAGGCGCAGCTCACGCTGCTGACCTCGGGTTTTCTGCCGGGCGCGGACGGACTTCGTCCGGCGCTGGAACGACAGCCGTTCATGCGCCACGAAAAGCGGCTGCTGGTTGCCGAGGTGCTGATCCATCATCTC
>JAQGJF010000993.1 GCA_028290765.1 Tardiphaga sp. | reverse complement strand
GATTCAGCTCGTTTGACGGCGTGGAAAATGTCACCGGAGGTGACGGTAACGATACGCTGATCGGAAATTCGGCGGCCAATGTGCTGATCGGCGGCGGCGGCAACGATAAAATCAACGGAGGCGCCGGAGCTGACACGCTGACGGGCGGCACCGGAAACGACACGTTCGTCTATACGAACCTGAACAGCTCACGGGCGGCGGCGTTCGATGTCATCACCGATTTCACGACCGGTGCGGACAAATTCCAGATCGGACATGCCCTCAACAGCCTGACCGTCGGAATAACAAAGACCACGGGCATCACCGGCAACCTCGCGACGGATCTCGCGAGCGTTCTCAACAACACGAACCTCAAGGCGAATGGCGCCGCGGAGGTCACCATCACCAGTGGTGCCGACGCCGGAACCTACGTCGTCATCAACAATGGCGCAGCCGGCTACAGTGCCAGCACCGACGGTGTCGTTAAGCTGATCGGCTCGCCAGTCCTGCATACGACCGATTTCATTGTCTGAGTAAGCGGAAAAAGCGATGCACATATTTTTGGCGACTGGATAGTCCAGCAGTATTGCAATTCAACGGGGTTGCGTAATGAAGTCCTTATTTCGAAGCAAGAGATCAGGCGCAGACCAGGCCAAACGCCGGAAGAGTCCGGGGATATACCGGCACAAGGACGAGCTTCGGCATCTGCTGCTTTCGTGCAAGAGCTATTTCGTCACCGTCATGGTCTTCAGCTGCGCGATCAACCTGCTGTACCTCGCCGGCCCGCTTTATATGCTTCAGGTCTACGATCGTGTCGTTTCCAGCGGAAGTATCGTCACGCTGGTGATGTTGACGCTCGTGTTGTTGCTTGCCTTCGCGGCCCTTGCCGGTCTCGACACGGTTCGGGGGCGAATACTCGCGCGCGCATCGATTCGTCTCGACCAGCAGATGTCGGGTCGGGTGATCACCGCGGTCGTCGATGCCTCGCTCAAAACCGGAGCCGCAAAAAGCCACTATCTTCGTGACTTCGATAATTTTCGCCAGTGCGTTACCGGCGCCGGAATCCATGCCATTTTCGATCTGCCCTGGGCGCCGATCTACATTGTCGTGATCTTCATGCTCCATCCGTTATTGGGGGCTTTCGCACTTGCCTCCGCCATCGCGCTTGTGCTTTTGGCATTGCTGAACGAACGGTGGGTGCGCACGCCACTCGCCGAGGCGAACGAAGCCGGGGTCAGGAGCTACAATTTCACCGACATGAGCCTCCGCAATTCCGAAGCGATACAGGCGATGGGCATGCTCGATGGCCTGCTTGGCAGATGGAGCCGCGATCGCAATCTTGCGGTCGACCGGCAAGTGACCGCAAGCGACCGCGCCGCAGCGATGTCGAGCCTGATCCGTTTCCTGCGCCTCTCGGTTCAATCCATCATTCTCGGCCTCGGGGCCTATCTGGTCATCGAACGCCTCGCAACCGTCGGGGCGATGTTCGCTGCCTCGATCCTGCTTGGCCGTGCGATGCAGCCGGTTGAACAGATCGTCGGGGCATGGCGGCCGATTGTATCGGCGCTGGGCGCCTACCGGCGGGTCAAAATGCTCCTTAAGGCGATACCAATCACCGAACCACGACTTTCGCTTCCCAGACCAGCAGGGGATCTGTCGGTCGAGAATGTGAGCTATATGGTTCAAGGAAGCCCGCGACCAATTTTACATGGGGTAAGTTTTGAGATAGCTGCCGGCGAGTTACTTGGTGTGGTCGGGCCTTCGGGCGCCGGAAAATCGACGCTTGCGCGCCACATCGTGGGCGTCCTGGCCCCATCCGCCGGTTCGGTACGTCTCGACGGCGCTGATGTATCGACCTGGCCGCGAGCCTCATTCGGTGGGTACGTTGGTTATCTTCCGCAGGACATCGAGCTGTTCGCCGATACCGTGGCGGCCAATATCAGTCGTTTCAATAACGACGACGATGAGAGGGATGAGAAGGTGGTCGCGGCCGCAAAGATTGCTGGCGTGCACGACATGATTGTTCGCCTCCCCAACGGCTATGAAACGCAGATCGGAGAGGGGGGCGCCGTCCTGTCCGGCGGCTACCGGCAGCGGATTGGATTGGCCCGCGCGGTCTACGGAAATCCGCGCCTTGTCGTGCTCGACGAGCCTGGCTCAAACCTCGATGCCGACGGCGACTCCGCATTGGCGGATTGCCTGGTGCAGCTGAAAGAGACGGGGACCACCGTCGTCGTCATATCCCATCGACCGAGCACGCTCAGTGCGGTCGATATGATCCTGATGATCCGAAGTGGCGCCGTCGAATTGTTCGGGCCTCGGGCCGAGATCATGGCGCGCTTGACGCGCCCGGTCGCCGTTCCGGCGGCTTCACCGAAATTCGCAGCATTGCAGAACGCAAGCACCTAAAAGCAGGAGCGACCATGAATCAGTCCGCGATTTCAGTGATGCAACCGCCGACTGTTGTCGATGCAATGGGCCCCAGCGATTCCTTTCGAGGTTCAGCCATTATTGGATGGCTTGTTATGGTGGCCTTCTTCGGCGGACTCGGGGGCTGGGCCTGGACGGCACCGCTGAATGGAGCCGTTGTGGCGACCGGCATTGTGAAGGTCGATGGCAATCGAAAGAGTGTCCAGCACCTCGATGGCGGCATCGTCAAGCGGTTGCGTGTAAGAGAGGGAGACAAAGTTAAAGTCGGTGACATCCTTATCGACCTCGACGATACTCAGGCGCGTGCAGAATACGATGTTCTTTCCGAGCAACTCATCGTGCTCCGGGCGACAGAGGAGAGGCTGCGGGCAGAGTTCGCCGGAAATTCCGCTCTGGTCGTGCCAGTTGACCTCAAGGTCAGAAAAGATAATCAGCAGATAGGGAGTATTTGGGATAATCAGGTTCGCCAGTTTGAGAGCCGACGGACTGCGCTGGATGGACAACGCAGCATCATCAAGGAAAAAATTGCTCAGCTCCAATACCAGATTGTCG
>JAQGJF010000975.1 GCA_028290765.1 Tardiphaga sp. | reverse complement strand
CCCTCGCCCTGGCTGACCCAGCGCCAAAGCGTCGCGGCGTTGCCGGTCAGCCGAACCTCGTATCCGGCACGAGAGAGAGCCTGATTCAGAACCGTGCGGATCGCGGTATCGTCATCGGCGACAAGTATGCTACCTGCGGGCATCGTTATTCCTTATCTTGCCTCGCGCGAGGCATGCGACAACGTACCCGGCACGTCGCCGCTGTTGGTTTGCTCGAAGTTTTTGGCGGCGTTGAACATCGGCAGCAGCACGCGGAAAATGGTCTTCCGCGGCTGGGATTCGCATTCGATGATCCCGCCGTGATCACCGACAATTTTGGCCACCAGCGCCAGGCCGAGACCGCTGCCGGTCGGCTTGGTGGTGACGAACGGATCGAACAGGTTCGGCAGCAGATCCTCCGGCACGCCCGGCCCGTTGTCCTTGACGCAGAATTCGAGCGGCAGCGATACGCGGGACTTTTTGCCGGGCACCGACAGCCGCACGCCCGGCCGGAACGCGGTGGTGAGCTGGATTTCGCCGTCGGTGCCGAGGTCGACCACGGCTTCGGCGGCATTTTTCACCAGATTCAGGAACACCTGAATCAACTGGTCCTGATTGGCGAACACCGGCGGCAGCGACGGATCGTAATCCTCGATGAAGCGGATGTTGCGGGCAAATCCGGATTGCGCCAGCCGCTTGACGTGATCGAGCACCGAATGAATGTTGACCGGGCCGCGCGCCACCGGACGGTCGTCGCCGAACACCTCCATGCGGTCGACCAGGGTCACGATGCGGTCGGCCTCATCGCAGATCAGCCGCGTCAGCATGCGATCTTCGGAGGAAGCCGCCTGCTCCAATAGCTGCGCGGCGCCGCGGATGCCGGACAGCGGGTTCTTGATCTCGTGCGCCAGCATCGCGGCCAGGGCGATCACCGAGCGCGCCGCACTTCGATGCGTCAGCTGCCGATCCATCTTGTCGGCGATGGTACGCTCCTGCAGCATCACCACGATATGGCCGGGACGTTCGGTCAAGGGAGCGACGTGGAGATCGACCTGGCGATCGCCGCCGATCCGCGGTGTTCCCAGATCGACCTTGTATTCATTGACCGGCGAGCCCGAGGCGCGCACCTGATCGATCAGCGCCAGCAAGGGACTGCCGAACGGGACCAGTTCCTTGAGCGACTGACGCCGCAAGAACTGGGTCGAAATCTCGAAAAGGGATTCCGCGGCCATGTTGGCGTCGACGATTTTTCCGTCGGGCGCGATCAGCAGCACGGGATTCGGCAAGGCGTTGAGAACGGCCTCGCTGTCGGTCGGGAGCGATCGACGGTGTTCCGCAACGGCGGTCATGCGGCAGCACTCCATGCAAAGTCGTCATACGCATCCTGCAAAGAACGATGCACGCCGGAGGAATCTTCGGCGGTCAGAATTTTTTGTCGCCAGGCTTTGAGAGTGGCCGATGGCGCACAGCTGCAACGCGCCGCGACGTCCAGCGCCCAGCCGAGATGCTTGCGGGCGTGGCGAAGACCGATGCGCGGGCCGTAGAGACGGAGCAGCTCATCATAAAGCGTGCGGATATATTTCAACTGGTCGGCCAGGGTCGGCGCCGGTTCGGCCTTGCCGGTTTCGATGCGGCGGCCGATCTGGCCGGGCAACCAGGGTTGGCCCTGCGCGCCGCGTCCGACCATCACGGCGTCGGCGCCCGACATTTCGAGCGCGGCAATCGCTTTTTCGAACGAGGTGATATCGCCATTGACGACCAGCGGGATGTCGATCGCATCCTTGACCGCGCGCACCGCGCTCCAGTCGGCCTCACCTTTGTAGAACTGGCATCGCGTGCGGCCATGGACGGAAATCAGCTGCACGCCCGCGGCTTCCGCGCGCCGCGCCAGCTCAGGCGCATTGAGCGAGCGTTCGTCCCAGCCGAGCCGCATCTTCAACGTAACCGGCACCTTCACGGCGGCAATCGTCGCCTCGATCAGCTTCAATGCATGATCGAGATCGCGCATCAGCGCCGAACCGGATTGGCCGCCGGTCACATGGCGTGCCGGGCAGCCCATGTTGATGTCGATGATGTCGGCGCCGGCGGCTTCGGCGATTCTGGCGCCCTCCGCCATCCAATGGGTCTCGCAGCCGGCGAGCTGTACGACGTGCGGCCCGACACCGGTCGCTTCGCATCGCAGCTGCGACATCGGTCGTCCGTTGACGAGATCGTTGCTGGCGGTCATCTCGGAGACCACGAGACCGGCGCCGAGATGAGCCGTCAGGCGCCGGAACGGCGCATCGGTCACGCCGGACATCGGAGCCAGAATGACCCGATTGGCGATCTCGATATCGCCTATTTTCAACGGCTTAAGAGTTAGGGATTCCGGGCCGGTCACAGACCTACTCGTTCGTGGCGCAACCGCGTCATTGCGGTCGCAGGACCTATCTTGCGCACAATTCTTGGGCAGTCAAGTTTCATGCCTACACTTTAGACAGTTCTGTCAAATGTGCAAGTGCAGTGCAGCAAAATGTGGTTATCGGACCACAGATATTGGGATTCGTCTGTTTTCCCGGCACGGGCATGATAAGGGCTGTGCGCCACCATGCCAACGCATGGCTCCCAGCCCCGGATACCCCTCGCAGATCGATGCCGAACCCAAAACGAACTGCCGCCATCATTGTCGCCGCCGGACGCGGGCTTCGCGCCGGCTCGGGCGGACCCAAACAATACCGGTCGATCGGGGGCCGCACGGTGATTTCGCGGGCGATGGAGCCGTTTTGCAGTCATCCCCAGATTTTTGCGGTCCAGCCGGTGCTCAACCCCGACGACACCGCGATGTTCAACCAAGCGGTCAGCGAAATGCGCTACCGGCCGCCGGCGTGCGGCGGCGCCACCCGCCAGGCCTCGGTGCATGCCGGCCTCGAAGCACTCGCCAGCCAGTCGCCTGACATCGTCCTGATCCACGACGCGGCGCGGCCATTCGTCACGGCGGCACTGATCTCGCGGGCCATCGATGCCGCCGCCGCCACCGGCGCGGCGGTGCCGGCGATCCCGGTCACCGATACCATCAAGCAGGTCGGCGCCACCGGACATGTCGAAGCCACGCCGGACCGTGCGCGGCTGCGCATCGCACAGACGCCGCAGGCGTTTGCCTTCGACGTCATTCTCGACGCCCATCGTCGCGCGGCAAAAGACGGCCGCAGCGATTTCACCGACGACGCCGCGCTCGCCGAATGGGCGGGATTGACGGTGGCGACATTTGAAGGCGATCCTGCCAACATGAAGCTGACGACACCGGAAGATTTTGTCCGCGAGGAAGCGCGCCTCGGCGCCATGCTCGGCGATATCAGGACCGGCACGGGCTATGACGTCCATGCCTTCGGCGACGGCGATCATCTGATGATCTGCGGATTGCGTGTTCCCCACAGCCGCGGCTTCCTGGCGCATTCCGACGGCGATGTCGGGCTGCACGCGCTGGTCGACGCTATCCTCGGCGCGCTGGCTGATGGCGATATCGGTTCGCATTTTCCGCCGAGCGATCCGCAATGGAAGGGCGCGGCTTCCGATAAATTCCTCAAATACGCGGTCGATCGGGTCACCGCGCGCGGCGGACGCATCGCTAATCTCGAAGTGACGCTGATCTGCGAGCGGCCCAAGGTCGGTCCGCATCGCGACGCCATGCGCGCGCGGATCGCGGAAATCACCGGCGTGAACGTATCGCGGGTGGCGGTCAAGGCCACCACCAGTGAGCGGCTCGGCTTCACCGGGCGCGAGGAAGGCATTGCCGCCACCGCCAGCGCCACCATCCGTCTTCCGTGGGTCGACTGAGATGGGCGGCAGCGACACCCGCGCCCTCTCCCGTTCGCTGCTCGATCTTTGCCGGATGCGCAAGCTGACGATCGCGACCGCCGAGTCCTGTACCGGCGGCATGGTCGCCGCCGCGCTAACCGATATTCCCGGCTCGTCCGACGTGATCGACCGCGGCTTC
>JAQGJF010000959.1 GCA_028290765.1 Tardiphaga sp. | reverse complement strand
ATTCCCAAAAAAATCCGGAGTCGTTGAGCCCGAGCCCATAGCGCAACGCCGGATGCGTCGCCGGCACAAATCCCTCGAACCGCGCCGGCACCAGCGCCAGAGCGCGGGCCAGCGTGGCGTGATCGGCTTCGGTATCTCCGCCGGGCACATAGACCCAGCGCGGCAGCGGGAGAGTGTCCATGTCGATCCGCCCCTGGTAGCCCGGATGAGCGAAGCGACATCCGGGATGGGCCCCGAGGGAATTAATCAGCGCAACGGATATCTTCCCCGGATGTCGCTTCGCTCATCCGGGCTACGGCTCTCCTACGCTGCCCGCTCCTGCTTGCCCTCGCCATGCGTCAGAAGAACGCGATTGGCGAAGTCCGCAATCGCGGCCAGCGTCGCCGCCGGCGCCTCCCGATGCGGCGAATGCGCCGCATCCGGAATGATCGCGACATCGACCGGGCAGTAACACTCCTCCTGCGCGATCTCGATCTGCCGCAGCGTGCCATATTGGTCGCCGGCGCCCTGCACGATCATCACCGGCACGCGGATATAAGCGAGGTATTCCGAAATATCCCAATCGCGAAACTTTGCATCGAGCCAGGCGTCGTTCCAGCCGATGAAGGCGTTGTCGACATCGCGATGCCAACGCCCGAGCCGGGCCTTGAGGCCGCCATCGCGATAGTCGGTCCTGGTCCGGGCGATCGCCTCGAGCCCCATCTCCTCGACCACGAAATGCGGCGCGATCATCGCCAAGGCGCGGATGCGGTGATCCTGCACGCCGCCGGCATAGATCGCCGCGATCGAGGCGCCGTCGGAATGACCGAGCAGCAGCCCGCGGCGAAAACCGATCGCGTCGAGAACTTTCGGCAGCACCTGCAACGCCTCGACCTGCATGTAATCCAGCGGCCGCGGCAACGGCACCGGACTGGAAGCGCCATAGCCGGCGCGCGAATAGACAAACACGCCGGTGCCGGTGGCCGCGGCGAGCTGTTCGGGAAAATCTCCCCACAGATGGGCGGATCCGAGGCCTTCATGCAGCAGCACGATGGTCGGCGCCAGATCGGGCGCCGGGCCGATCATGCGGTATTCGAGTTCGGAGGATCCGATGGTGAGGGTGCCGGTGGGGGTCAGGGTTTGCATGAAGATCTTTCTGAGCTGAACACCTTGGAGACTCGTGTTCTGGTTTTCCCTCCCCCCTTGTGGGGGAGGGTCAGGGAGGGGGGTGAGCCACGAATTCCGCGCTCGTGGTTTACCCCCCTCTCCACCTCTCCCCCACAAGGGGGGAGAGAGCCGGTTGCCGACGACGCACCGCCGTGCTCCGTCACACCAGCCCGCTTCTTACCCCGTCCCCTCGCGGAGTTTAAAACGCTGGATCTTCCCGGTGGCGGTTTTGGGCAGGCTGTCGACGACATCGATCCAGCGCGGATATTTCCAGGGCCCGATCTTTTGTTTGACGTGCTCTTTCAGCTGCTCGTGCAGACCATCGGTGACGGCGCCGGCTTTCAGCACCACGAAGGCTTTCGGCTTCAACAACCCTTCCGGATCGGCCTCGGGAACCACGGCGGCTTCGAGCACCGCCGGATGGGTGATCAGCGCGCTCTCGACCTCGAACGGCGATACCCAGATGCCGGATACCTTGAACATGTCGTCGGCACGGCCGCAGAAGGTGTAGCGGCCGTCGGCATCGCGGATGTATTTGTCGCCGGTGCGGGTCCAGTGGCCTTCAATAGTCTGGCGGCTCTTGCTGCGCTGGTTCCAGTAGCCTTCGCCGGCGGAGGGCGCATCGACCAGCAGCTCGCCGATGTCGCCATCGGCGACGTCGGCGCCAGCCTCATTGACCAGGCGGACCTTGTAGCCCGGCACCGGCCGCCCGGAGCAGCCGTATTTGATGTCGCCGGGCGCGTTGGAGAGAAAAATATGCAGCAGTTCGGTGGAGCCGACGCCGTCCAAAATATCGACGCCGAAGCGGCTCTTCCAGCTGTTGCCGACCGACTCCGGCAGCGCCTCGCCCGCGGACGTACAGACCCGCAACCGCGCAAAGCGCGGTTCGTTTTTCAGGCTTTCGTCGTTCAGCATCGCCGCGAACAGGGTCGGCACGCCGAAGAAGATGCTCGGATCGTATTTGCGCATCAGCGCAAACATCGTTGCCGGGGTCGGGCGCTCCGAATTCAACACCGTGGTGGCGCCGACTGACATCGGAAAGGTCAGCGCATTGCCGAGACCGTAGGCAAAGAACAATTTCGCCGCCGACAGCCCGACATCGTCCTCGCGAATGCCGAGCACCTGCTTGGCATAGGTTTCCGCGGTGGCGGCCAGCGACGCGTGCAGATGCCGAACGCCTTTCGGCATCCCGGTCGAGCCCGAAGAGTACAGCCAGAACGCCGGCTCTTCGGCATGGGTCGCCGCGGTCGCAAAACTGTCGCTCTCCTTCGCGATCTCGTCGGACAGTTTCTTATAACCATGCGCGTTGGCGCCGCAGACGACGACATGCTCCAGATCCGGCATCCGTCCCAGCATGTCGCGCACCACCGGCAGCAGCGCCTCTGAAATGAACAGCACCCGGGCGCGGCAATCCGCCAGCACATAGGCATATTGGTCCGAGGTCAGCAGCGTGTTGAGCGGCACCGGCACGATGCCGGCGCGGATGGCGCCGAGAAACACGATCGGAAAATCCACCGTGTCGAGCATGATCATCGCCACGCGTTCCTCGCGCCGCACGCCGAGGCGGCGCAACAGATTGGCGAGGCGGCGGCTTTGCTGCTGCAGCACGCCGTAGCTCAGTTCGGACACCGTATCGGTGAAGGCGAGCTTGGCGCTGCGCCCCGCATCGACGTTGCGATCCAGAAGCCAGGTCACTGCATTGTAGGAACCGGAGGCGGCGCTCACGCGGCACTCCGACAGGTTTCGCCACAACTCACGACGTCTTCTCCCCAGATTTAGAATTATAATTCATAGAAAGCCACCGCCAGCGCTTGCTGTCAATCCATCTCGGCATTATGTTTCCGATATCGTCCCCCTGGCCAACATGCGATGACCCGGCGACATGACCGACCATCCGGATCCCGAAGCCGATTTCCTCGAGCAGCTAGGCCAGCGTGTCCGCACCATGCGGGCGTTGCGCGGCATGTCCCGAAAGGTGCTGGCAAAGGTTTCCGGGATTTCCGAGCGCTACATCGCGCAGCTCGAAAGCGGCAAGGGCAACGTCTCGATCGTGCTCCTGCGCCGGGTCTCCAACGCCATGGGCGCGCATCTCGAGGACCTGATTCCTTACGCTGAACCGGCGCCGGACTGGCCGGTGATCCGCGACCTCGTGCGCAAGGCGACGCCGAACCAGATCGCCCATGCAAGGGACATCCTGTCCGGACAGGGCAACGGCGCTTCATCGCAGCGGCAGATGGCGTTCGCCGGCATCGCCCTGATCGGGCTGCGCGGCGCCGGCAAATCGACGCTGGGCAAATTGCTGGCCGACAAGATCGGCTGGGCCTTCGTCGAGCTGAACAAGGAGATCGAGCAGCAGAACGGCCTCTCGGTCGCCGAGATCATCGCGCTGTACGGCCAGGAAGGCTTTCGCCGCATGGAGCAGGCCGCACTCGGACAATTGCTGGCGCGCAAGGAATTGATGGTGCTGGCCACCGGCGGCGGCATCGTCTCCGAACCGCTGACCTTCGACCTGATCCTGTCGTCGTTCTACACCATCTGGCTCAAGGCCGAACCGCAGGAGCACATGGCGCGGGTGCGTCGCCAAGGCGACCTGCGGCCGATGGCGGATGACCGCTCGGCGATGCAGGAGTTGCGAACCATTTTGCTGAGCCGCGAACCGCTTTACGCCCGCGCTTCCGCCGTGGTCGATACCGCCGGTCTAACGGTGGACCGTGCCGCCACGCGTCTGATCGACACGGTGGCGCCGGTGCTGTCGAAGGATGCGCACGCATTCGGGCTGCATCGCGCCGCATCCTGACATGACATCCCTGGGCGAGCTGCTCGCGGCGCGCGGCCTGCCATCCGCCGGCATGGTCGCGATCCGCAATTCGCTGCACCCGGACGATGTCTCCGCCGACTTCCGCAACATCGACGACGTGATCCATGCCAACGCGCTGCCGATGTACGACCGGATGCAGGACGGCCCGCAAATCGACCATGCAACGTTGGTGCTGTCGTTCATGGCGCTGCCCGACGGGCAGGCACGATTGACCGGCTTTCGCAAATTCATGCTGCGGCGGCAGGGCAATGTGCCCGGTGATATCGTCTACGACTACGACGCCGCGCATCTGCTGCACAGTTTTATTGCCCGCGCGGCAGTGCCGTGTTTCTACGATGCGATCGATGAAGACGGGCTGGAGGATCTGATCGGGCAGTTGGTGCTGCAATGGCCGGAGCCGGTGGCGCGGAATATTTTGGACGCCGGCGATGCGGGGCTGATGGTGGTCGCGTCGTAGAGACCGGTGAATTCACCACAACGGCGGCGCGCCCCCTCTCCCATTGGGAGAGGGGGGGGGTTACGGTCCATCGATAGGCCGTAACCCCTCACCCGGATTTCACGCTGCGCGAG
>JAQGJF010000956.1 GCA_028290765.1 Tardiphaga sp. | reverse complement strand
GGGCGCTGTTGGCAAGTCACGCCGCGCGGGTGAAATAGGACTTCTTGGCCGCGGACTGGGTTTCGTAGATCGAGCCCTGGCGCGAGGCCGGGGGCAGCGGAATCCGCACCGGGACGGCGGTCATCCGCGGCGCCACGACGGGCTCGCCGGACAGCAGGCGGCTGTTGAATTCCGCGAAATCCTTGACCCCCATCAGCGTCCAGGCGTCGCTAGCCGCGACCTCGTACAGCAGCAGGTTGCGTGGGCGGTCCGAGGTGTTCATGGCGGAGCCGTGCAGCGCGCGCACATGGTGGAACGACATGCTGCCGGCGCGGCCCATGCAGGGGACGGCACGTTCGATCTCGCTTTGGATGGTATCGGGATCGATCAGGCCGGCGAAGCATCCGTCGTCGCCATGATGATTCCAGACTTCGGAGGTGTGCGTTCCGGGCGTGACCAGCATCGGGCCGTTGGAGAGATCGGTATCGTCCAGCAGCACCCCGATCGCGAGAACGTCGTCGTTGGTATGCGGATAGAACGCCCAGTCCTGATGCCATTCCACCGGCGATCCGTAATGCGCCGACTTCATGTTGAGCTTGGAGCCGTGCAGCCGCAGCCCTGGACCGATCAGCTGCTTGCAGATGTCCAGAACGGCGGAGGAGCGCACGATCTCGTCGAATAGCGCGTGCACCTTGTGCGGCGTCTTGATCCGGCGCACGCGGGGATTTTCCGCGGTATGGCCGGGCTCGAGGTCGTAGACATCGGTATGTTCGAGCGTGTTTGCCGCCCCGGCGACCAGCTCGGCGAGCACCGATCGCACCTTGGTCAGCGTGTCCGCGTTCAGCACGTCGGGCACCACGATCACGCCGTCGCGTTTGTAGGCCGTCACATCCGCTTCCGTAATCATCCTGCTTCTCTCCCTATTCCGACCCGATCTGCGCGGTTCAGGTCTTGTAATGGTAGCGCTGTCATTTTCATGTTAGCGCTGTCATTTTGTCGTTACAAGCCGAATTCGTGCTTTCCCCGAAATTTTCGCTATGATGCGGGCCAAATGACCGTTGCCGAATCCGACCCCTCGCGCCTGCCTCCGACCCTGTCCGCCGTGGCGGACCTGGCCGGCGTATCGTCGATCACGGTCAGCCGGGTGGTGCGCCTGCCGGGGCTGGTGGCACCGAAAACCCGGGCTCGCGTCGAAGCCGCCATGCAGGAGCTCGGCTATGTGCCCAACCTGGTGGCCGGCTCATTGGCCACCGCCCGCACCAACTCGATCGGCGTGCTGGTGCCGACGATCGCGAATTCGATCTTCGCCGATACCGTCCAGGGCCTGTCCGACGAATTGGAGCCGCTCGGTTATGCGGTGATTCTGGCCCAGTCCCGCTATGACGCCGTGCGCGAAAACCATGTGCTGGCGGCGCTGCTGTCGCGGCGCCCCGAGGCGATCATCATGGTGGGCTCGCCGGCCACCGACGAGGGCAGCCGGCTGCTGCGACGCGCCCGCATTCCGATCGTGGAGACCTGGGATCTTCCGGCCGCACCGATCGATGCCGTCGCAGGATTCGACAACTACGCGGCCGGCGTCGCCGTCGCCCGGCACATGGTTGCGCAGGGTCGACGGCGCCTCGCTTTTATCGGCGGCGACGATCCGCGTGCGACCCGCCGCTGGCTCGGCTTCCGCGACGAAGTCCTGGCCGCCGGCGTCAGCGAGCCGCGCCGGTTAATCCTCGACCGCAACGCGTCGGGAAGCGTCGTCGCGCTGGCGAGCCTGCCCGATGTGGATGCGGTGTTCGCAGCCAACGACGCGCATGCCATCGGCTTCATGGCCGGGCTGCGCAATGCCGGATTGCTGCGCGACGGTCCGGCCATCGGGCAGCCGGTCGCCGTCATCGGGCTCGGCGATCTGGAGATGGGCCGGCTGATCGCCCCGAGGCTCAGCACCGTTCGGGTCCATGGCGACGCCATCGGACGGACCGCGGCGAAGTTGACTCTCGAGCGCAGCGGGCCGCGCCGCATCGACCTCGGTTTCGAACTGGTGCTGCGCGACAGCGGGTGATGGCAGGCGCCCAGTCGGGTCGAGGCCTTACCTAATCTTGACGGCAGGGGTCAGGGGTCCCGGCATTCGCCGGGACGACCCGTGGGGCGTTTGTGCCCGGCCGCTTCCTGCCCGTGCCGCAGGCACCGCCGCCCGAAAAGCCGTCTTGACATCCCGGCGTGCCGCTGCTGTTCTTGACTAACTGGTTAGTAAGGTCGGGGCGTGCATGGCGGCGGGGACGGTCAACAGGTTTCGGGTCGCGGTGGATATCGGCGGCACCTTTACCGATATTGCGCTGCTGACCGATGCCGGCCTGATCCACCAGAGCAAGATCTCGTCGACGCCGGCCGATCCGAGCGTCGCGGTGATCGAGGGGGTCGGGCAACTGCTGGCGGAATTGTCGATCGCGCCGGAGGCGATCGCCGAGGTGCTGCACGGCACCACCGTCGGCTCCAACACCATCCTGCAGCGCAAGGGCGCGCGGACCGGACTGATTACCACGCGCGGCTTTCGCGACGTGCTGGAAATCGGCCGCATCCGCATGCCCGACATGTTCGACCTGACCTGGGACAAGCCGAAGCCGCTGGTGCCGCGGCGCCATCGCCTGGAGGTCACCGAGCGGATGGCCGCCGACGGGCAGGTGGTGGAGCCGCTGTCGGAAGCCAGCGTGATCGCCGCCGGCCAGGCGCTGGTCGCCGAAGACATCGAGGCGGTGGCGATCGCCTTCATCAACAGCTATCGCAACCCGGCGCATGAAGTGCAGGCCGAGGCGATCCTCAAGGCGAACTTTCCACATCTGCTGGTGACCACGTCCTGCGCGGTGCTGCCGGAAATGAAGGAATATGAGCGCACCAGCACCACAGTGGTGAACGCCTATCTGCTGGCGGCGATGCGCAACTATCTGCAGAAGCTCGAATCCGGCTTGCGCGGCATCGGCGTCGCCGCGCCGATCCTGGTCATGACCTCGAATGGCGGCATGCTCGCCGCCAGCGTCACCTGTGAGAAGCCGGTGCTGGTGGTGGCTTCGGGGCCGGCCGGCGGTGTGATCGGCGCGGCGCGGCTCGGCATCGCGCGCAACGACCGCGACGTCATCGTGTTCGACATGGGCGGCACCACCGCCAAGGCCGTCATCATCGAGGACGGCCGTCCGACCATGACCTCGGAATACGAATTCCGCGACGGCATCTCGACCTCGAGTCGCTTCATCAAGGCCGGCGGCTACATGCTCAAGGTGCCGGCGATCGACATCGCCGAGGTCGGCGCCGGCGGCGGCTCGATGGCCGGCATCGACAAGGGCGGCCTGCTGGTGGTCGGGCCGCAATCCGCCGGCGCGGTGCCGGGCCCGGCCTGCTACGGCCTCGGCAACGACCGGCCCACCGTGACCGACGCCAATGTCGTGCTCGGCTTCATCAATGCTTCCTCGCTGGCGGGCGGCAAGCTCCACATCGACCGCTCGCTCAGCGAGGCCGCGATCGCCCGCCATGTCGGCGATCCGCTCGGGCTGCCGCTGCACGACGCGGCGCATGGCATCCGCGCGGTGGCCAATGCGGCGATGGCCCGCGCCGTCCGCGCCGTCACCGTCGAGCGCGGCCGCGATCCGCGCGACCTGACTCTGATGGCGTTCGGTGGCAATGGCGGGGTTCATGCGCCCGATCTGGCGCGCCAGCTCGGCATTCCGCGCGTGGTGGTGCCGCCGATGTCCGGCATCTTCAGCGCGCTCGGCATGCTCGCCTCCGATATTGAACATACCGCGCTGGTGACGGTGAGCCGGCGCCTCGACGCGATCGGTGTTGCCGATCTGCAGGCGATCAAGCTGGGGCTGCAGCGCCAGGTCGCGGCTCAGCTCAAGGCCGACGGCTACCAAGCGGAGCGCACGGCGTTCCTGTGGGAAACGGATCTGCGCCACGAGGGCCAGGCGACCGAGCTTACGGTGCCGTTCGAGGGCGAGGATTTCGACCAGATCCGGCAGCGTTTTGTCGCCGAATATTTCAAGACCTATGGCTACCGCGACGAGACGCCGATCGAGCTGATGAAGGTGCGCGTCGCCGGCCGCGGGCTGCGCGACAACCGTCTCGATTTCGGCCGGCTGAAAATTGCGGCGCGAGCGGGATCGTCGCAATCGGGCCAGCGCAAGATTTCCTTTGCGCGCGGCGAAGCGGCGGTCGCGGTCGAGATCGTCGATCGCGGCGCGGTCGGAGCGTCGGCCCTGCAGGGACCGCTGATCATCGAGGAATTCGACGCCACCATCGTGGTGCCGCCGGATGCCAGAGTGCACAAGGATGCGATCGGCTGCATCGTGCTGGAGTTTGAAGCATGAAAGTCGATCCGATCACCTTTGCGGTCATCAAGAGCGGGCTGGATTCGATCGCCGACGACATGGCGTATACGGTGGTGCGGATCGCGCGTTCTGAAATCGTCAAGGATGTGATGGATTTTTCGGCGGCGCTGTGCGCCGGCGACGGCCAGATGGTGGCGCAGGCCAAGACCATCGCCCAGCATCTCGGCGCGATCCCGGAAGCGATGGCGTCGGTGCTGGCGAAGTTCGAGGGCGATCTTCACGACGGTGACGTCGTCATCATGAACGACCCCTATCATGGCGGCATGCACCTGCCGGACATCTTCATGTTCGTGCCGATCTTCTTCGAAGGCCGGCGGCGCGCCTTTGCCGTGGTGATCTGTCACCACACCGACGTCGGTGGGCGCGTGCCGGGCTCCAACGCCTCGGATTCGACCGAGATCTACCAGGAAGGCCTGCGGATTCCGCCGCTGAAGCTCTATGACCGCGGCGTGCTCAACACCACGCTGGAAACCCTGATCAAGATCAACGTCCGGGTGCCGGACCGGGTGTGGGGCGATCTGTCGGCGCAATTCGCCGCCGCCCAGGTCGGCCGGCGCGGCCTGGAAAAGCTGCTGCAGCGCTACGGCGCCGACGAGGTCGATGCCTACATGCAGGAGCTGCTCGACTATGCCGAGCGGCTGACGCGCCAGGAGATCGCGACCTGGCCGCAAGGGACCTATCGTTTCGTCGACCATATCGACAGCGACGGATTTTCCGACACGCCGATCCCGATCAAGGTGGCGATCACCGTCAATGGCGACGGCACCCTGCTGGTCGACTACACCGGCTCGTCGCCGCAGGTGAAGGGCGCGCTCAATTCGACGCTCAGCTTCACCCATTCGCTGACCTATCTGAGCGTGCGTTGCGTGCTGGCGAAGGACGTGCCGAACAATGTCGGGCTGTTTCGCTGCATCACCGTCAAGGCGCCGGAGGCATCGGTGCTCAATCCGGTGATGCCGGCGCCCTGCGCGGCGCGGGCGCTCACCGGCTACCGCGTGTTCGACACGATGCTCGGCGCGCTGGCGCAGATCGTGCCGGACAAGGTGCCGGCGGCGGGCGAGGGCGGCAACAGCGTGATCTGCATCAGCGGGCTGCGGCCCAACCGGCAGCCTTTCATCATCGTCGACATGATCTGCGGCGCATGGGGCGGCCGGCCCGACAAGGACGGGCTCGAGGCGGTCACCAACGCCTCGCAGAACCTGTCGAACATGCCGGTCGAGGTGATGGAGGCCGAACACCCGGTCCGCATCGAGGACTATTGTTTCGTGCCCGACAGTTGCGGCGCCGGACAATATCGCGGCGGCGTCGGCATCCGGCGCAGCTATCGCATCCTGGCGCCGGAGGCGCTGATGCAGCTGCGCACCGACCGCGTCGCGTTCCAGCCCTATGGGCTCAATGGCGGCGAGCCGGGCGGCGCCTCGCGCAATTTCATCGAGATCGGCAACGAGCGCAGCGCGCTGCCGGGCAAGATCACCACGACGGTGGTCAAGGATACGCTGATCATTCACGAACAGGCCGGCGCCGGCGGGTTCGGCGATCCGCTCAAGCGCGATCCGGAAGCGGTCCGCGAGGATTTCCTCGACGGCAAGATCACCGCGGGGTTTGCCGAAAAGCACTATGCTATTGCATTCGATGCGCATGGCGCGCTGGACGTCGAGGCGTCGGCACGGCTACGCTCGACGCGCGCGGGATCCGGATGGTTAGGCTCACCCGAAGTGTCGGGCGTGCCCGAGGTGTCGGGCGTGCGTCATGGAGCTTAGCGTGGCCGCGTCACCGCCAAAAGTTACCCGCAATCCGGAGGCCAGCCGGGCCCGGATTCTCGACGCGGCGCGGATCGAATTCGTCTCCCATGGCCTCAGCGGTGGGCGGGTCGACCGCATCGCGAAGCAGAGCGGGGTCAACAAGAATCTGATCTATCATTATTTCGGCTCCAAGGATGCGCTGTACCTGGCGGTGCTGGAGCGGATCTACGCGGATTTGCGCACCCGGCAGCAGGATCAGGATTTGCGCGACCTGCCGCCGGTGGAGGGCATGAAGCGGCTGGTCAGCAATACCTTCGATCATTTTGCC
>JAQGJF010000930.1 GCA_028290765.1 Tardiphaga sp. | reverse complement strand
GAAAATTATTTCTTGGCTGCATCGCCGACGACTACACCGGCGCCTCCGATCTCGCCAATACGCTGACCCGCTGCGGGCTGCGCACGGTGCAGACCATCGGCGTGCCGTCCGACGACCTCAAGCTGCCGGAGGTCGATGCCGTGGTGGTGTCGCTGAAAAGCCGCTCGATCGAAGCAGGTCTTGCCGTCGGGCGCTCGCGCGCCGCGGAAAGATGGATGCGCGGACGCGGCGCCAGCCACGTGCTGTTCAAGATCTGCTCGACCTTCGATTCCACCGATGCTGGCAATATCGGCCCGGTGATGGATGCGCTGCGCGCCGATTCCGGCGATGCCATCATGCTGGTGACGCCGGCGTTTCCCGAAACCGGGCGCACGGTCTATCAGGGCAATCTGTTCGTCGGCTCGGTGCCGCTCAACGAGAGCCCGCTGAAAGACCATCCGCTCAACCCGATGCATGATTCCAATCTGGTCCGTGTGCTGGCACGGCAGAGCAGGACCAAAATTGGCCTCGTCGATCTTGCCGTCATTGCGCGCGGTGCGGACGCGGTTCGCGCGCATCTCGCCGGTCTTGCTACCAAGGGGTTTGGCGCGGCGATCGCGGACGCCGTGTTCGAGCGCGACCTGGAAACCATCGGTACGGTCGCGCTGGATCACCGCGTCTCGGTTGGCGCGTCCGGGCTGGGGCTCGGTCTCGCCCGCGCGCTGGTCGCCGCGAACCGCGTCAGATCGAGTGCGACGGCCGCGGTTTCCGAGGTACCGGTCGGCGGTTTGGCGGCATGCCTGGCCGGCAGCTGCTCGCAGGCGACGCTCATGCAGATCGCGCGCGCCGAACAGATCATGCCGGTGCTGCACCTCGATCCCGAACAGGTCATCGCCGGCGGCGCCGAAACGCAGCGCGCGCTCGGCTGGGCCCGGGACCGGCTCGGCAAAGGTCCGGTCCTGATCGCCTCGAGTTCGACGCCGGATCAGGTCTCGGCGCTGCAGGCGCGCCATGGCCGCGACGCGGCGGGTCACGCCATCGAGCAGGCAATGGCCGACATCGCCGAGGGGCTGGTCGGGTCCGGCGTTCGCCGGCTGGTGGTCGCCGGTGGTGAGACTTCGGGCGCCGTGGTGGACCGTCTGGGTATTCCGGGCTTTCTGGTCGGGCCCGAGATCGCGGCCGGGGTTCCGGTATTGCGCGCGGTCGGCGGCACCGACGGTGACAGGTTGCTGGCGTTGAAGTCCGGCAATTTCGGCGGTCCCGAATTCTTCGCCGATGCGCTCAAGCTGATGAGGTGAACGGTTGCCCCCGTAGCCTACCAGGGGCCCGTATTACCAATCGTTCATGCAAAGGAGGTGGGATGGTCGTTCGCTCGTCTACCCATCATGCGTCAATTCGCGGTCACACCTGGTCACATATCGGGGAAGTGAAGGCCCGGCGGCCCGCCGGGCGTTGGCTATTTGGCCCCGGTTCGGGTAAATGAGCGACTGATAAATGGTCTGGCCGCGGATTCCGGGCCTTCCGTTCAATGGGGAACGACTGATCTATGATCGCGCTGGTCCGCATCGCCCTGAGCCGTCCATATACGTTCGTCGTGCTCGCGCTGCTGCTTCTGATCGTCGGCCCGCTGGCTGCCCTGCGAACGCCAACCGACATTTTCCCGGAAATCCGCATCCCCGTGATCGGGGTGGTCTGGCAATATACCGGGCTGCCGCCGGACCAGATGGCCGGCCGCATCACCACGCCGTTCGAGCGGGCGCTGACCACCACGGTCAACGACATCGAGCACATCGTGGCCAACTCCTATAACGGCTTCGGCATCGTCAAGATCTTCTTCCAGCCCAATGTCGATATCCGCACCGCCAACGCCCAGGTCACGGCGATCTCGCAGACGCTGATCAAGCAGCTGCCGCCGGGCGCGACCCCGCCGCTGATCCTGAATTACAGCGCGTCCACCGTGCCGATCATCAACGTCGCCGTGTCCGGCGAAGGTTTTAACGAGCAGGTCCTGCAGGACCTCGCCTTCAACCAGCTGCGCACGCCGCTGGTCACGGTGCCCGGCGCCGCGATTCCCTATCCGTTCGGCGGCAAGCAGCGACAGGTCACGATCGATCTCAATCCCGGCGCCTTGCAGGCGCGCGGCCTGTCCGGCCAGGATGTCGCCAACGCGCTCGCCGCGCAGAACCTGATCACCCCGGTCGGGACCCAGAAGATCGGCGGCTTTGAATACACCATCAATCTCAACAACTCGCCGCTGAAGATGGACGAACTCGGCAATCTGCCGATCAAGACCGTCAACGGCGCCATGGTCTATGTCCGCGACGTGGCCTCGGTGCGTGACGGCAATTCGCCGCAGACCAACATCGTCCACGTCGACGGCAGCCGTTCGGTGCTGATGCAGGTGCTGAAGGCCGGCGCGGTCTCGACGCTGGATATCATTTCCGGCATCAAGCAGAAGGTGATCGACTACAAACCGTCGCTGCCCGATGCGCTGAAGATCAACTACATCGGCGACCAGTCCGGATTCGTGCGCGGCGCGATCACGGGCGTGGCCGTCGAAGGCGCCATCGCGGCGCTGCTGACCTCGATCATGATCCTGCTGTTTCTCGGCAGCTGGCGTTCGACGGTGATCATCGCGGTGTCGATCCCGCTGTCGATTCTCGGCGCCATCATCATGCTGTCGCTGATCGGCGAGACCCTCAACATCATGACGCTGGGCGGCCTTGCGCTCGCGGTCGGCATCCTGGTTGACGACGCCACGGTGACGATCGAGAACATCAATTACCATCTCGAAAACGGCAAGGACGTCGAACCGGCGATCATGGACGGCGCCAGGCAGATCGTGGTGCCGGCCTTCGTGTCGCTGCTGTGCATCTGTATCGTGTTCGTGCCGATGTTCTTCCTCACCGGCATCGCGCGCTTCCTGTTCGTGCCGATGGCCGAGGCGGTGATGTTCGCGATGGCGTGGTCGTTCCTGCTGTCGCGCACGCTGGTGCCGACGATGGCCCACTACCTGCTGCAGAAGCACGTCCATCATGCCGAGGGCGAGCGGCCGGCGACGCGCAATCCGCTGCTCCGGTTTCAGCGCGGCTTCGAGGCCGGCTTCGAACGCGTTCGCGGCGGTTATCACGGCCTGCTCGACCTGGCGCTGTCGCGACGTCCGGTCTTCGTAATCGGTTTCCTCGGATGCGTCGCGGTGTCATTCCTGCTGGTGCCGTTTCTTGGGCGCAACTTCTTTCCCTCGGTCGATACCGGCAGCATCCTGATGCATGTGCGCACCCAGGTCGGCACCCGTGTCGAGGAAACCGCCAACCAGTTCGCCGATATCAGCAAGGCGATCCGCAAAGTCATTCCGCCGGACCAGATCGAGAGCATGATCGACAATATCGGCATGCCGGTGTCGGGCATCAACCTGACCTACAACAACACCGGCGTGATCGGTCCGCAGGACGGCGACATCCAGATCAAACTGAAGGAAGATCACAAGCCGACCGCCATTTATGTCCAGGCCTTGCGCGAGCAGTTGCCGCGGCAGTTTCCCGGCGTCAGCTTTGCGTTCCTGCCGGCCGACATCGTCAGCCAGATCCTCAATTTCGGCGCGCCGGCGCCGATCGATCTGCAGATCCGCGGCAACAATCTTCCCTCCAACTTCGCCTATGCCAACAAGCTGCTGAGCCAGATCCGCCGCATTCCCGGCATTGCCGATGCGCGGATCCAGCAGTCGCCGAACAATCCCGGCTTCAACATCGATGTCGACCGCACCCGCGCCCAATATGTCGGGCTCACCGAGCGCGACGTCACCAACAGCCTGGTGGTCAACCTGGCCGGCAGTTCGCAGGTCGCGCCGACTTATTATCTCAATCCCGACAACGGCATCTCCTATTCGATCGTGATGCAGACGCCGCAGTATAAAATGGATTCGCTGGGGGCTCTGGAGACGCTGCCGATCACCGCGGTCAACGCCGGCACCTCGCCGCCGATCCTCGGCGGCGTCGCCGATATCAAGCGCTCCACCTCCAACGCGGTGGTGTCGCAATATGACATCCAGTCGCTGGTGCAGATCTATGCCACGCCGCAGGGCCGCGATCTCGGCGCCGTGGCGGCCGACGTGCGAAAGGTCATCGACGACACCAAAGGCGACGTGCCGAAGGGCTCTTCGGTGGTGCTGCTCGGCCAGGTGCAGACCATGAACAGCGCGTTTTCCGGGTTGCTGTTCGGCCTGCTCGCCGCTGTTGTGCTGATCTATCTCTTGATCGTGGTCAATTTCCAGTCATGGTCCGATCCTTTCGTGATCATCACCGCGCTGCCGGCGGCGCTCGCCGGCATCGTCTGGGTGCTGTTCACGACCCAGACCACGCTGTCGGTGCCGGCCTTGACCGGCGCCTTCATGTGCATGGGCGTCGCCACCGCCAATTCGGTGCTGGTGATCTCCTTTGCCCGCGAGCGCTATGCGATCCTTGGCGATCCGATCGCGGCGGCCTCGGAAGCCGGCTTCGTCCGGTTCCGCCCGGTGCTGATGACCGCGCTGGCGATGATCATCGGCATGGCGCCGATGGCCTTAGGGTTGGGAGAGGGCGGCGAGCAGAACGCGCCGCTCGGCCGCGCCGTGATCGGCGGCCTGATCCTTGCAACAGTCGCCACCCTGGTTTTTGTTCCCGTCGTTTTTAGCCTCGTGCATGCGCGCCACGGCAAGAAACCC
>JAQGJF010000915.1 GCA_028290765.1 Tardiphaga sp. | reverse complement strand
TTCATGATGAACAGCCAGGAGCTCGAGACCGCGGTGCGGCTTAAGCTTGATCTGGTCGTGCTGATCATCGAGGACCACGCTTACGGCATGATCCGCTGGAAGCAGGCGGTCGACGGTTTTCCAGATTTCGGCATGACGTTCTCCAATCCAGACTTCGTCACCTACGCAGCCTCCTACCGCGCCAAGGGCCACCGCATCGCCGCCGTCGCCGACCTGGTGCCGACGCTGGAAGCGGCGTTTGCCGAAGGCGGCGTTCATCTCGTGGCCGTTCCGATCGATTACAGCGAAAACACAAGGGTCCTGGTCAACGAGTTGGGCGGCCGCGTCCCGGACCTCGAGCCGGGCTGAATCATCCTATCCAGCATCGCGAATTGTCAGGAGTGGCTTATGGCCGATCGCATCCTCGTCCTCTACGGGTCCTACCGCTCCGATCGGATGGGCATTCGGCTGGCGGATTTCATCGTGGCTGGATTGAAGGCGCGCGGCCACGACGTCGAACTCATCGACGCCAAGGCTGTCGGGCTGCCGATGCTCGACCGCATGTACAAGGAGTTCGCGCCGGGCACGGCGCCCCCGGCGATGGAGGCGCTCGCCGCCAAAATCCGCGCCGCCGACGCCTTCGTCTTCGTGACCGGCGAATATAACTGGGGAATGCAGCCGGGCCTGAAGAACCTCACCGATCACTTTCTCGAGGAGTGGTTCTGGCGGCCCGCGGCCATAGCCAGCTATTCGGCAGGCCGGATTGCCGGAGCACGATCCAACCTGGTGTGGCATGGCACGTTGTCCGAGATGGGCATGGTCGTCATCTCCGACACGCTCACTGTCGGGCCGATCTCGCAGGCGTTGACCGCCGAGGCAACGCCGTCGGGCGAGGCCGGGCAAGCGCTCGAACGGTCGTTCAAGCGGTTCGCGGACGACCTTGCCTGGTGGACCGAAGCGGCGAAGGCGCAGCGCGCCCGCCAGCCGCCGCCTTACTAGAGCGTTTTCGAGCGAATGAGAACCGATCATGCTCTGAAACACAACGGCCGTTCGATGGGATTGAACCGATCCGGGGCCGGTGCGTTAGACCGGTCCACGGAGAACACTGAAATGGCTGATAGTCGCGTCAAGGAACATATGGAAGTGATCGGAGCCGACGGCGTCCATGTTGGAACCGTCGACCGGGTCGAGAATGGCAGGATCAAGCTGACCAAGGCCGATAGCGGCGAGGGCCGGCACAAGGGCCATCATCATTTCATCGATCTCGGCCTCGTCGCCGACGTCGAAGGGCAGAAAGTGCGCCTGTCCGCCAACGCGGCGGTCGCGGTCACCATGGAAGAGGAAAAGTCGGCGAAATCCGCCTGACAGACTTCAATTCGGCGGCGCCGACGGACCGGTTTAACGCGCGCGTTAAGCCGGCTTTGCGGTTTGCGCAGCCGGTGCGGCCGCAGGCTTCGGCAGCGGCTTGTCCTGCCGCTTCGACCAGGAGATGTAGTAAGCCACCAGCGTCATGAGCGCGATGCCGATCACGCTCACGACGATCTGCGACGTCAACGAACCCGAGCTCAACATCAACACGAAGTGGCCGACGAAGGAGAGGAACACCCCGACGCAGAACACCGCCAGCGATTGCTGGCCGCATTTGACCACCGGATCGAAGATCTTCCACTCCAGGCCCGGCCAATCCTTGGGCACGAAGCGGATCACCATGATCACGATGACGACAAAATGCAGGAAGCGATACGGCGCCAGATTGGTTTTGTCGTTGGGATTGAAGGTGTCGTAGAGCCAGTGCGGAAACAGCGCGCCGAAGGCCGGGAACTTGCCCGCCATCGTCATCACCAGCGCGAGAGCGAGATAGAACAGGCAAAGATACAAAGTGATCGGCAGATCGATGATTTTGCGGGACTTGACCGCGCCGCCGAGCGCGCACCAGGCGCCGAAAATAAACAGCAGCTGCCAGCAATAGGGATTGAAGTACCAGCTGCCGGCCGGATAGGCGGCGAAATTCCAGCCAAAATAGCGGGCGACGAAATACAGCGCCAGCGACGCGAGCATCGTCAGGTCGGGTCGGCGCAGCATGATCCACAAGACCGGCGGGAAGAAGCCCATCAGCACGATATAGAGCGGCAGCACGTCGAGATTGACCGGCTTGAACTTAAGCAACAGCCCTTGCCGAAGCGTCTCGATCGGACTGTCGACCAGACCGGCCACGTTGAATTCGTTGATGATGTCCGGATCGCTGAAGCGCTGCGCGACATAGCCGATCGAAACGATATAGATCACGAACAGGATGATATGGGCGACGTAGAGCTGCCAGACCCGCTTGGTCAGCCGCGTCGCGCCGACAATAAAGCCGCGTTCGATCATCATCCGGGCGTAGACGAAGGTCGCGGTATAGCCCGAAATAAACACGAACAGATCCGCGGCATCGCTGAACCCGTAATTCCGGGTGGTGATCCAGTTCACGACATTGTCGGGGATGTGATCGAGGAAAATCGCCCAGTTGGCCACGCCGCGAAACAGGTCGAGGCGGAGATCGCGTCCTTTGGGCGGGAGAATTGCCTGGATTTCCATGGGGGCCGTTTCGTGGTGGGCGGTTGTGAAGCTCTGGAGACCGGAAAGGCGGGGGCCGGTACGCCGATTGTCACGGCGTTGCAGACAGATTATACCAAATCAGGCAGCCAAACGACGGAATCGGCGGTCAATCCTCAGGTGACCAAAATACACTATGCCCGCCAAGTCCACTAATTTGAAGTCCACCAATTTGGCGCAATGTCGCATCCAAATAGTCGCATCCCAACAGGCCAGATCTCGCAATGACCGCACGCATCTTCAAGCCCGCCAAAAACGCGATGCAATCGGGGACCGCCAAGACCAGGGAATGGCAGCTCGATTATGAGCCCGAACAGCCGCGCGTGATCGAGCCGCTGATGGGCTGGACCTCTTCCGGCGACATGAAACAGCAACTGACCCTGCGCTTCCATACCAAGGAAGAGGCCGTCGCCTATTGCGAGCGGGAAGGCATTCCCTACCAGGTGATCGAGCCGAAGGAGCCGGCGCGCCGGCAGGCCGCCTATGCCGATAATTTTGCTTTTCGGCGCGGCGAGCCCTGGACGCACTGAGATAAACTGCCCCACTTCCGCGTCATGGCCGGACACATAGCGCGAAGACGCGCTTCGGCCCGGATATGACGATTCTAACGCGATGCAGGTTGCGCCGGACGGCGGCGCAATGACACCATGCGCCGTGCCCGGCCGATCTGCTGCAGCGCACAACAAATCGCGGGAAACCATGTCGCTTCGTTCCAGTATCGACCCCACCTCATCGGAATTCGCGCGCAACGCCGACGCTATGAGGGCGCTGGTCGCCGAGCTCAAGGAAAAGCTGGGCAGCGTGGCCGGCGGCGGCGGCAAGGTGTCGCGCGCCAAGCATACCGCGCGCGGCAAGATGCTGGCGCGGGAGCGGGTCGATCTCCTGGTCGATCCCGGCACCGCCTTCCTCGAATTGTCGCCGCTGGCAGCCAACGGCCTCTATGGCGGCGACGTTCATTCCGCCAGCATCGTCACCGGCGTCGGCCGCGTCATGGGCCGCGAATGCATGATCGTCGCCAACGATGCCACCATCAAGGGCGGCACCTATTACCCCATGACGGTGAAGAAGCATCTTCGCGCCCAGGATATCGC
>JAQGJF010000912.1 GCA_028290765.1 Tardiphaga sp. | reverse complement strand
GAAGCCGGCGGCATCGACGTCGCCGGCAAGAAGACCAAGGTCGAGGTGATCTATTATGACGACGAGAGCAAGCCGCAGAGCTCGGCGCGCCTGACCGAAAAGCTGATCACCGAAGACAACGTCAAGTTCATCCTCGGGCCGTACTCCTCGGGCATCGCGACGGCGACGGCGGCGATCAGCGAGGAGTACAAGGTCATCACGATGACGCCGATGGCTACCGCGGACAGCCTGTACCAGCGCGGCTACAAGTTCATCTTCTGCCCGGCGCCGCTGGCGTCGACCACGCTGGATCCGATGCTCGACCTGATCAAGAAGCTGCCGACGCCGCCGACGACGGTGGCGATCGCCGGCCCGGACGATCTGTTCCCGAACGTATTCGCCGCCGCGGCGCAGAAGAAGGCCGAGGCGCTCGGCCTGAAGATCGTCTACAACAACAAATATCCCAAGGGATCGGTCGATCTCTCCTCGGTCGCGACCGCGCTGAAGGATGCCAATCCCGAGGTGATGATCCTGACCGGCTATGTGCAGGACTCGATCCAGCTGGTGAAGGCGCTGCAGTCGCTGAAGGTCAACCCGAAGATGATCGGTTTCGCCTTTGCCGTCGGCATTCCGGACGTGCTGAGCGCGCTCGGCCCGGCATCGGAAGATCTCATTGGCGTGCAGATCTGGGATCCGGCCGTGAAGTACAAGGGCCCGCTGATCAAGGATGCCGAGAGCTATCTGACCGGCTACGAGAAGGCGTTCGGCTCCAAGCCGAACTACATCACCGCCTCCGGCACCGCGGGCGCGCTGGCGCTGCAGCTCGCCATCGAGAAGGCCGGCTCGCTCGATCCGGTGCAGGTGCGCGATGCCATGCTGAAACTCGACGTCGAGACCTTCTTCGGACACTTCCAGTTCGACCAGAACGGGGTCGACACCAAGGCGTCGGCGGTGATTTCGCAGGTGCAGGGCGGCAAGGCGATTCCGGTCTATCCGACCGAAGTCGCAGCGGCCGCCATCCGCTACCCGCGCAAGCCGTTCGAATGATCATCGACGTCCACGCCCATGCCCTCACGCGCGAATTCCTCACCGAGCTCGCGCGTGAGAAAGCGTTCGGGATCGAGACCAAGGGCGACGGCTTCGGGTTCGGCGGCTATGGCCCGCTCGATCCGCTGCTCTACGATGTCGAGGGCGCCACCCAAAGCCTGGTGGCGCGGGATATCACGCTGCAACTGGTGTCGCCGCCACCGCGCATCGTCAGCCATGCCGGCTGGGGCGCCGACCGCGCCTTTGCCCGGCGGCTCAACAGGCAGACCGCGGACTTCGTGAAGCAGGCCGGCGCCCGGCACGGCGGCCTTGCGGTGCCGGCGCTGACCGAGCCGGAATACGCCGTGGCCGAAATCAGCCGGGCGCTGGACGAAGACGGCCTCACCGGCGTGGCATTGCCCACTTCCGCGGCCGGGCGTCCGCTCGATGACAGCGCGTTCGAGCCGCTGTTCGCCGAATGCGCCCGGCGCGGCGTCATTGTCTTCATGCACCCGACCACCGGTGTCGAACGGCCGGCCTTCGGCCAATACACCATGCTGCAACTGGTCGGCTGGCCGTCTGAGACCGCGCTCTGCGTGTCCAGGCTGATTTTCGCCGGGGTGTTCGAGCGGCATCCGGGCCTGAAACTGGTGCTCGCCCATGGCGGCGGCACGCTGGCGATGCTAGCCGGCCGGATCGACCTCGCCTATGAGGCGTCGACCTATGAAGCCAATCCCGATTGCCGCAAGCATATCTCGCGGCCGCCGAGCTCCTATCTCAACCAGATCTTCTTCGACACCGTCGTGGCGCATCCCGCGGCGCTGCGTTATCTGATCGATCTGGTCGGGCACCGCCAGATCGTGTTCGGCTCGGATTTTCCGTTCGAGATCGGCGATCCGCTGGGCGCCAAGGCGCTGCCCGCGATTGCCGGACTGCCGGAGAATGTTGCGGCCGATATCCTTCATAACAACGCCGCCAATATTCTGGCCGCGGCAGCGCACAGCGCGGCATGAGCGATCCGGGTGAAGCGACCCCGATGCTTACAACCGCTGCAGACTCTGCTGGTAGAAGGCGTGGGATTTGTCGGACGCAATGGCCAGCCGAATCGAATCGCCCGGCAAGGCGTTGATCCGTTCGGGTACGGTTACCACGACGCGCTGTTGGTTCTGGCCCACATGCCGGGTTTTATGCCATAGCAAGGTCGAGATCGGCGATTTCGGCAGACTGCAGGAGACCCATGGCCATTCAATACGACCAGATTGCCGAACGGCTGCGGGCTTACCGTCTCGGCAAGGGACTCAGTACCGACGAAATCGCCCTGCGGTTAGGATTGTCGCGGGCGGCGATCTACCGCCTCGAGAAGGGCGAGTTGATCAAGATCGAAACGCTCGAACGGGTCTCGGAATTGCTGGGGGTGTCGCTGGCGTCGCTGCTCGATGCCGGCGTCGAATATCACAGCAACGCGGTCAGCTTCCTCGAGCGGATGCGGCAGATCGAGATGAATTCGGAGCGGGTGCTGGCGCATTACGAGCCGATCGCTTTCCTGCTGACCTCGGACTCCTATGGCGACCATTTGCGCCAGATGCTGATGGAGGGAATGCCGGCGACCGCGTCGAAGCCGGATTTCAAGCGCCAGGTCGACGACGTGCTGCGGATCCTGCTGGAGCGCAAGGCCGGGGTGCGGCAGCGGCAGCCGAACATCGCCAGCGTGATCGGACTATTGGAGATCGAGCGATTTTTGCGGCTCGGCCTGGTGGGCCGGCTCGATCTTCCCCCCGCTGTCCAGAAGCAGCGCCGCCGGGCCGCGGCCGTGGAGGTGGAATTGATCGCGCAGGCGATGGAGCAGCCGCCGGTCGGCATTCAAATCGGCCTGGTGGAGGGTGGCCTGCCGAGCCAGACCTTCCAGATCTTTCGCCGCAGCGAGGGCGCGCTGGTTTCGGTCAGCCCCTATCGGCTGGGAGAATTGCCCAATATCACCACCGGCGTCGCCACCGTCACCACGGCCGAGGAAGCGGTGGCGCTGCATGAAGCGATGTTTCACCAGCTCTGGAAGCAGGCGACGGGAGGCAGCGCCGGCGCCGCCATCCTGCGCAAGCTGATCAAGAAGACCGCGCCGTAACGCTCATCCGGCGTCGGCCGGAACGGCCGGTTGTCGCGACGAACTGGCGCGATGCTCCAGCATCAGCAGCAGGACGGTCAGGAAGATCAGCGCGACGGCGACGCAGGCCACGGTCGGGTCGAGGTTCTCGTTCAGTCCCTCCCACATCTTGCGCGGCAGGGTCCGCACCGCGTGGCTGGTCACGAACAGCGTGACCACGACTTCGTCCCACGAATGCAGGAAGGCGAAAATAGCCGCCGAAACCAGCCCGGGCCGGATGTTGGGCAGGATCACCGCGACGACTGTACGCAACAGCCCCGCGCCCAGGCTGCGCGCCGCATGGACCAGCCGGATGTCGAGATAATCGAGATTGGTGCTGATGGCGACGAAGACGAAGGGGATCGAACCGATCGTGTGCACCAGGATGACGCCGGCCAAGGTATCGAACAGGCCGAGTTCGGCCAGAAAGCGATAGGCCCCGAGCGCATAGATGATGGACGGAATGACGATCGGCAGCAAATTGACGATGCGGAAGAAACCCGATTTGCGCTGTCCCAGCATCCAGCACCCGATCGCGCTGAAGGTGGCGATGGTCAGGGCCAGCAGCGTCGAAACGATGCCGATCACGAGGCTCTGCCCGGCTGCAGCGATCCAGTCGCGGCTGTGCAGCACGGTCTGGTAGTGCTGCAGGGACAGGCCGTGGACCGGCATCGACAGCATGCGCTGGTCGGTCAGCGAGACCGGGATGACCATGCTGATCGGCGCCAGCAGATAGACCAGCGCGACGATCGCCGCGACACGCAGCAGGACGCCTTGCAGTCGTGGGCTCATGGCGTGCCCCCGTGCAGGACGGTCAGCCGGCGAAAGCTGACGACGAACAGCAACACCACGGCCAGCAGCACCGTGGCGAGCATCGAGCCGAGCCCCCAGCGCAGCGTCTCGGTGATCTGCACGCTGATATATTCGGCGATCATTACCACCTTGCCGCCGCCGAGGACGATCGGCGTGACGTAGAAGCCGATGCTGGTGATGAAGACCAGGATCATGCCGGCGCCGACCCCCGGCAGGGTCAACGGCAGGAACACCCGCCAGAATGTCGACCATGGCGGCGCGCCCAGCGACCGCGCGGCCTGGCTCAGGCGCGGGTCGACGGCCTTCATGGCCGAATAGATCGGCAGCGTCGCATAGGGGATCATGACATGCACCATGCCGATGACCACGCCGAGTTCATTGCGGATCATCGCCAACGGATGATCTGTTACGCCGACGCCGAGCAGCGCCGAATTGATGACGCCATTGTTCTGCAACAGCGCAACCCAGGCGAACGCCCGCACCAGCACCGAGGTCCACAGCGGAAACATCAGGCCGAAGATGATGATGCGCAGTTCGGTGGGCTTCGCCACATGCATCCGATAGGCGAGCAGATAACCGACCAGAACGGAAATCAGCGTGGTGACACCGGCGATGCGGATGGTGGTCAGGAACACCCGGCGCAAAGCCGGATTGTCGATCAGCAGCCGGTAATTGCCGAACCCGAATTCGGGGTCGGTGACGCTGACCAGCAGGATTTTGATCACCGGAAAGATGAAGAATATTCCGATGAACAACAGCGGCGGCAGCAGAAACAGGACGAAGATCCGAAGATTCAGGGAACGAAGGCCCGTCATCCGATCCTCGACGGCGTGTTGTCGACGGAGGTTTGGCCGTCCTGCGCCAGCAGATAGCCGCCGGTGACGCTCCAGCAGACGCAGACCTTGTCGCCGACAACAGGCGCGGCATGGCTGTCGCCGGTGGCCATCCGGACCACGAGGATGCCGAGATCGGTGGTCACCGCAATTGCGATCTCGGCGCCGCGGTAGCTCAGATCGGAAACCGTGCCGGACACGGTGTTGGGTTTTCCGGCTGCGCTGCCGTCCGCCAGCGTCAGCCGCTCCGGACGCAGCGAGAGGGTCGCGGCTCCGAGCGGTAGCGGGCCGATCTGGCGATGTTCGAACTGATAATCGCCGGCCTGAAGACGCAGGCTGTCCGGGCCGTTTGGTGCCGCGTTCACCGCGATGAAATTGCTCTTGCCGAGAAATTCGGCGACGAAGCGGCTTGCCGGTGCGTTGTACAGGGTTTGCGGATCGGCAAACTGCTCCAGCCGGCCGTGATTGATGATGGCCACGCTGTCGGAAAGTTCCAGTGCCTCTTCCTGGTCGTGCGTGACCAGAATGAAGGTCATCCCGACCGCCTTGTGCAAATGGCGCAATTCCTCGCGCAGCGCTTCGCGCAGGCTCTTGTCCAGCGCGCTCAGCGGTTCGTCCAGCAGGACGAGGCTTGGATTGAAGACCAGCGCGCGCGCCAGGGCGACGCGCTGTTGCTGTCCGCCGGAGAGTTCCCGCGGATAGCGCTCGGCATAAGGCTGCAGCTGCACCAGTTCGAGCGCCTGCTTCACTCGACCTGCGATGTCGGCCGACGATACGCCGCGCATCTGCAGCGGGAAGGCGACGTTTTCGCGCACCCGCAAATGCGGGAACAGTGCATAGCCCTGGAACACGACTCCGAAATTGCGCCGCTCGGCCGAAACTCCCAACAGCGAACGCTGGTTCAGGCGGATATCGCCCGAGGTCGGAGCCACAAAACCGGCGATGCCGAGCAGCAGCGTGCTCTTCCCCGAGCCCGAAGGACCGAGGATCGTGGTGAAGCTGCCTTGCTCCACGGAAAATGAAACGTCGTCCAGCGCCCGGGACAATCCGTAATGTTTGCTCAGGCCGACTATATCAAGCACGTTACCCCCGATGAAACGAACGCGCCGGCCGCAGACATCCTGCGCCGGCGGCCGGTCCGAACATCACGCTGCTTACGACAGTACCGTGTCGATAAACTGATTGAGGACGGTGGCGGAGTTCTTCGCATACCATTCCGAATCGGCGATCACCATCAGCTTGATGTTGTCGGGCGACGACGGATTTATCGCCGCCAGTTCCGGCGTGATCAATGACAAAGCGGCGGGATTGACCGGACCATTTCCGGTCTGCTTGAGCAGTTCGATCTGCGCCGCGGGCTCGAGCGTCGCGGAGATCAGCTTCCAGACCCGGGCGCCGCCCGGATTGCCCTTGGGCACGATCCAGTTCGAAACCCAGAAGATGCCCTGGTTGAAGGTGAAATCCACGCTACCGCCAGTGTCCCGGCGCAACAGCACGGCACGGGTATGGGCGAGACAGCCCATCGTCGTTTCGCCGTCGCGCATCAGCTTGTAGCTGTCGGCGTGGTTGCTCCAGAACGTCACATGGTCCTTGATCTCGCGTACCTTGCTGAAGGCGCGCTTGACGTCCATCGGATAGAGCTTGTCGGGAGCGACGCCATCGGCCAACAGCGCGGCCTCCAGCGTGCTGTCGATATGGCGGCGCAGCGTGCGGTTTCCCGGAAAACCCTTCAGGTTCCAGAAATCGGCCCATGTCGTCGGCGTTCTGCCGCCGAACGCCTTGGCTTGATAGGTCAGGACATTGGCGAAGCTGTAATTGGCGACGCCCCAGCGGCCGGCGAAGCCGGGCAGCGTCTTGTTCTTGTCGACGATGGTGTAGTCGACTTCTTCCAGCAGTCCGGCCGGGCCCAATTCGAGTGAGCTCGGAAAAGCCCGGTCGCACAAATCCCAGCTGACTCGCTTGGCGTCGACCATCGCCTTGATCTTGCCGTTGGTCGGTCCCGAGGAGTCCATCTTGACGCTCTCATTCGGGTTGGCCGCGAGGAACGGCTGCACATAGGCGATCTGCATCGCCTTGATGGAATCGCCGCCCCAATTGGCCAGCACCAGATCGGGTTCCTGCGCATGTGCCGGGGTCAGCTGGACCGTCAGCGGTGAAAGACCGAGCGCCGCGAGCCCGGCCATGAAAGCGCGCCGGCTGACCCGTTTGCCGTCGGTAGCCCGCTGGAATTCGAGGATGTCGTCTTCGAGGTCGCTGAAATGGCGCCGCATGGCGGTTCCTTTCTGGTCGGTTCTGCATCATGCCTGTTGGCCGAAAAATACATGGAGATCGACTTCCACGCACCCCGGGAGAGCATCCCGTCGGCCCCAAACGGGCTCGTCAAAAAAATGAGATAAATCGCCAAATATGTCAAATGCTTTCCGTCGATTCCGCCGTCGCACATCAAAAATCGTCAGTATATCGCGGTTATAGGCGGTTTCTTGGGCATCTCGGCTAAATCTTCGGCATGTCTCAAAAATGAGAATAATCGTTGACTCGGACCCGCGGCGCTCTATGTTGAGATTCCTGATCGACGCTGCGGCGTGGATGTCACCCGTGGCGGCGCTACCGGAACCAGAACGATGCTTGGAACTGAACCGACCCGGACCATGCCACGCGGCGATGCGACGATCCTGATCGCCGGCGGCATGGTCTATGATCAGTACGGCGATACCGACCGGCCGGCTCGTTCCGATATCCTCATTGTCGATGGCTGCATCGAAGCGGTCGGGCCGGATCTCGGCGGCGGAATCGACGTAGGCACGACACCCACGGTGTCCGGCCGGCCGGTCGATACCGTCATCGACGCCCGGGATCGGTTGGTCCTGCCGGGTCTGGTCAATGCGCATTACCATTCTCACGATGCCTTGCTGAAGGGTTGCTTCGAGACCATTCCGCGCGAAACCTGGCTGCTCAACGCGCTGCCGCCGAATTATCCGCGGCGCAGCCGGGCCGAGCTTCGCGCCCGCACTCTGCTCGGCGCCGTCGAATGCCTGCGTTCCGGCATTACCACCGTCCAGGACATGCTCACGCTGGCGCCGATGGACGCCGACGACATCGAGGTGATCCTCGCCGCTTACGCCGAGGCGGGCATCCGCTGTGTATTTTCGCTGCAGGTCGGCGACGTGCACGGCGCCAAGGTCACGCCGTTCTGGGAACAATTGCTGCCCAGGGAAATGCTCGGTGGCCTCAGCGGCGTGGTCGCGATCGACGCCGGCGGCGAGGCGCTGGCCGCGGGAATCCGGGCGCTGCATGCGCGCTTCGACCGGCGTCACGCGACCATCAGTTGGGGTTTGGCGCCGTCCAGCCCGGAACGCTGCTCGCCGGCCCTGCTGCAGGCGCTGGCAAAATGGTCCGACGAGGCCGGCATTCCCGTTTTCACCCATATCTACGAATCGCGCGCGACGACGCTGATCGCGCGGCAGAAATTCGCGGCCTGGGACGGATCGCTGGTGAAGTATCTTGCCGCCCATGGTTTGCTTGGGCCCAACACCACGCTCGCCCATGGCGTCTGGATGCAGCCGTCGGAAATCCGCCTGATCGCCGACGCCGGAGCCAATGTCGTTCTCAACCCGGTGAGCAATCTCAAGACCCGCAGCGGGGTGGCACCGATCGGGCAATATGTCGAAGCCGGCGTCCATCTCGGGCTCGGCTGCGACAACAGTTCGTGCAGCGATGCGCAGAATCTGTTCCAGGTGATGAAGGCCTTTGCCGGCCTGTCGGCCGTCAGCAACATCACCGCCGAACGGCCTTCCGCCAGCGACGCGATATTTGCCGCGACCGCCGGTGGCGCGCGGGCGGTGGGTCTGAACGGACGTATCGGCCGGATCGCCCCGGGCTACCGGGCCGATCTGACGCTGCTGGATCTCAACGAATTGGCCTTCATTCCGTTCAACAGCGCGGCCCGGCAGGTCGTCTTCAGCGAAAGCGGCAGTTCGGTCGACACCGTGATCGTCGACGGCCGCATTGTGGTGCGCGACGGCAAGGTGACCACGGTCGATGTCGGGGCGTTACGGCGTGACATCGAGGGGCTGATGGATAATCTCCGCGAGGACATCGCCGCGGTCGGCGCGCGCACCGAAGCGCTGCGGCCGCAGCTCACGGAAGCGCACCGCCGCACCTGGGAATCGTCGCTGGAAGTCAACCGCTACGTCAGCGGCATGCCCGCCGAATAGATCTGCATCTTCGCCACCGTCTGATCAAAAGGAGAAATCGAGTGCTCGGTCAGCCAACGCAAACTCAGCTTGCTTCCTTCGAGGAAATCCCCGTCGTCGACATCAGCGGCGCCAATGATCCGGCGCGGCGTCCGGATCTGGTGAAACAGGTGGTCTCGACCGCGGAGCAGATCGGCTTCATGTATATCGTCGGCCATGGCATCGGCGACGACATCATGGACGGCGTGTTCGACAAGAGCCGCGAATTCTTCGATCTGCCGGACAGCGAAAAGCGCAAGGTCCACCTGACCAAGTCAGGGAATTACCGCGGCTATCTAGGGCTGATGGAAAAGGGCAATACCGACCCGACCTTCAAGGGCAACAATCTCGAGGCGTTTCACTGCGCCGCCGAGCTGCCGCTCGATCACCCCGATGCGAAAGCGGGCATGCCGCTGCGCGGGCCCAATCTGTGGCCGGACGCGCCGGATGATTTTCAGCGCATCGTCTACAGCTACTACCAGCGCACCTATCAGGTCGGCATGACGTTGCTGGAGCTTTTCGCGGAAGGGTTGGGCCAGCCGACCGATTTCTTCACCCGCCATTACACGCGCAGCATCTCGCAGCTGCGCTTGCTGCGTTATCCGCAGATCGATGATCCCAATGTCGAACTGCTGGCGCGCTCGCATTGCGACACAGGCGTGATCACCATCCTGTCGCAGGACAGCACCGGCGGACTGCAGGTACTGAACAAGGACGGTAAATGGGTCGCCGCGCCACCGATCAAGGGCTCCTACATCATCAATATCGGCAACACGCTGCAATTCTGGACCGGCGGCCGGTTCTCCTCGACCAATCATCGCGTCGCCAACCGCGGCGGCGTGCCCCGGTTCTCGATTCCGTTCTTCGTGACGCCGGATTACGACACGGTGGTCAAGCCGATCGGCTCCGAAAACGATCCGGCGTCGGCTGCCTTCCATGTCGGCGAAGAGATGGCCAGCACCTATCGGCGCATCTGGCCGTCGCCGGCGAATTAATTCGCTCCGTCATTGCGAGGAGCTCTTGCGACGACTGCGTCCGCCGAAGCTCGAAGAGCGAAGGAGGAAGCAATCCAGTTCGTTCTTACTGCCCTGGATTGCTTC
>JAQGJF010000896.1 GCA_028290765.1 Tardiphaga sp. | reverse complement strand
CCAGATCAATCTCAAACTGATCCCTGGCGTCGACGGTCGCGCCGAGGTTTGCCAGCTGGTCGCGATCAATCTGGTCGACATCAACGTCAAGGGCTCCTGGTTCGGCCCCGGCCGGCTGCACCTGGTTCCGCATGTCAACGCGCCGGTCGCCGACTTTCCGGTGCGGCGCGTGGTCGGCGCGCATCATTTCCTGGCCGACCTGACCTTGCCCTATGGCCGCGTGGTCTACGACTACAACAAGCAGGACGACGAACTGGCCGAGGCGGCGGAATAGCGCCGCCGCTCTCACTGCATTCGATGTTTCCCGATTGAAGGCGCGTGGTTCAGGCGGTCGCGATCAAATAGCCGCCGACCACGAGGATGACGGCCAACAGCACGATCGCGCCCAGAACGCCCGCGATGATCGCGGGCAGTTCATGCGTTTCGAGCCAGTTGCGCAGTGCTTTGACCATCATGGCTCGACCTGATCCCAAATTGATTTGAACGCCGCTATCGGGCAGACTAGCAAGTCATCCGCCCGCTGTCCGCCGCCCCTCGCAACTTTCCCGCGAAAAATGCAGCTCCCGCGCGGCGCCGGTCGCTCACTTCGTCTGTTTTCGGGAATCATCATGGAAAATCTGCAAACCCAGGGCATCAGCCTGCCCCGTCTCGGGCTCGGCACCTATCGCATGCAAGGCGACGAGTGCCGCAAGGCGGTCGAGAGCGCGCTCGGTCTCGGCTACCGCGCGATCGACACCGCGGAAATGTACGGCAACGAGGAAGCCGTCGGCGCGGGCATCGCGTCCTCGGGCATTGCGCGCGGCGATCTGTGCGTCACGACGAAAGTCTGGCACGAAAACCTGGCGCCGGACGCGATCCGGAAATCGTTCGACGCAAGCCTGAAGAAGCTGCGGCTCGACCATGTCGATCTCTATCTAGTGCATTGGCCGGCGAAGAAGATGGACCTGCCGGCGATCTTCGAAACGCTGGCCAGGCTGAAAGAAGAAGGCCGCACCCGTGCCATCGGCGTCTGCAACTTCAACCTGGCGCTGCTCAAGACCGTGGTCGAGGAAATCAAGGCGCCGATCGCCTGCAACCAGATCGAATATCACGTGATGCTGGACCAGAGCAAAGTGCGCAGCTATCTCGCCGCACGGTCGATTCCGGTCACCGCCTATGCGCCGCTGGCCCAAGGCCGGGCCGCTTCCAACGAGACGCTGATCGGAATCGGCAAGAAACACGGCGCCAGCGCGGCGCAAGTCGCGCTGAAGTGGCTGCTCGACCAGGACGGCGTCGCCGCGATTCCCAAGGCCAAGGGCGCCGAGAGCCAGAAGGCCAATCTCGACGCGCTGAAGCTCGCGCTCGATGATGCCGACCGCAAGGCTATCGCGGCACTGCCGAAGAATCAGCGCTTCGTCAATCCGGGGTTTGCGCCGGCCTGGGACTGACGTCCGTTTCGATCATCCATGCAGGCAACGAAATGGCCCCGTACGGGGCCATTTCCACAGCTGCCTGTGTCTTAGTAATCGCGATGATGCCGGTGCTTGACGATCACCACCCTGTCGGCGTGACGGTGGCGCCAGCCGTGATCGCGATGTTCGCGGTACTCGGCGCGCGCGCCATAGTGATGGTCGCCGCCTCGCTTGATGACGACGGTCTCAGCGCTCGCGATCGACGGAACCGCGATTCCGAAAGCGGCAATCGCCGCGACGATATATCCAAACTTCTTCATGATGTCCTCCTCTTCCAATGAAGCGGGAATAGAACATCAGACATGTCGGAACGTTCCCGGTGAAAAGCTGGAGATTTCTGAACAGGTGTTCAGGCTGAGCGGGAACACTTGTGTAGGGTGGGCAAAGGCGCTCTTGCGCTGTGCCCACCGACATGACCGCAGCATCGTATGTCGAGCACTTTGGTGGGCACGCTTCGCTTTGCCCACCCTACGGTTCGTCGTGCCGGGTGGGCGTCTCCGAGCTCCGCTCGTCTCGCCCCCGCAAAAGGGGATGGAGCACAAGCCCGCATTGCCGTGCACTACGGAAAAGAATACATAACCGCCATGAGCGACAGACTTGAACGGCTTTGGCATGAACAGGAGGGGCGTTGCTTTTATTGCGACGGCCCGACCTATGTGCCGTCGATCGAAACCAAAGACCAGGCGCGCAGGCGGCTGGCGATCGAACCCGGCATCACCGGCTCGGCCAAGCTGCTCAACCAGCACCTCGCGACGGTCGAGCATCTTTCTCGCAAAATGGTCTGTAAGTTCTGCAACTGCCATCAGGGCGGCGGCCGCAGCATCGAAGCCCACAAACGCTCGATCCTGGCCAGGGTCGCGGCGGAAACGCACCCGGTCAACCGGCTGGTCGAGGAATACGACCAGGGTCGCCTGAGCTGGAGGCCCCTTTCAGGGCCCGGACCGCAGACCTGATCGCTGGTTGACCGAAACGGTTGCGCAGCTAACCGGCACGCTTGCGCAATCGCGACGCCCGGATCATCATCCCCCGATAAAAACAGAATTTGGGGAGACGTTCATGTCCGCGCTGTCACGCCGCCATTTTCTCGCGCTTACGGGCTCTGCCGCCACCGCCTCGCTATCGGGCGCCTCACCGCTGCAGGCTGCCATGGGCCCCGCCGACAAGTTCGACCTCGTCATCAAGGGTGGCGAGGTGGTCGACCCGAGCCAGTCGCTGCGCGGCAAGCGCGACATCGGCATCCGCTGGGGCGTGATCGAGGCCATCGAGCCGGAGATCCCAGCCGCGCGGATATCGAAAAGTATCGATGCATCCGGCAAGTTGGTGACGCCGGGGCTGATCGATCTGCATTGCCACGTCTATCCCTATGGTTCGGCGATCGGGATTCCCGCCGACGAGTTGATCGAACATCAATGCACCAGCACGGTGGTGTCGGCGGGCGATGCCGGCGTCAACAATCTGGCGGCGTTGCGCCGCTACATCGTCGCGCAGAGCCGCGCCCGCATCTATGCCTTCGTTCACATCGCCAATAATGGGCTGTCGGCGTTCCCGGTGGCGGAGCTCTACAACATCGACAACGCCCAGGTCGAAGCCTGCGCCATGGCGCTGGCGGAAAACCCGGATTTTCTGATCGGGGTCAAGGTACGGATGTCGGAGAACGTGATCTTCAAGCACGGCATCGAGCCCTTGAAGCGCGCGATCCAGGCCTGCGAGATGTGCGGCTGGCCGGCCAAGATGATGGTGCATATCGGCGGCGTCGAGACCAGCGAGCTGATGTCGAACATTCTCGATATATTGCGGCCTGGCGACGTGCTGACCCACGCCTATTCCGGCGCGCCGAATATCGCCGGGGCCTTCACCAATATCGTCAAGGACGGCAAGTTGTTGCCGGCGGCGCTCGCTGCCAAGCAGCGCGGCGTGCTGTTCGACGTCGGCCATGGCGGCGGCAGCTTCGATTTCACCGTGGCGGAGGTCGCGATCCCCGGCGGCTGCGCCCCGGATACGATCTCCTCGGACATCCACGTGTTCTCCGGCAACACGCCGGGCATGCCCTATCTGCCATGGGTGATGAGCAAGTTCATGACCATGGGCTATACGCTGGAGCAGGTGGTGACCATGGCGACCACGGCGCCGGCGAAAATCATCAACCGCGCGCCGAAGATCGGCACGCTGCAGGTCGGCGCGCCGGCCGACGTCGCGATCATGCAG